>NZ_BAABHO010000056.1:0-37825 GCF_039542135.1 Actinomycetospora chlora | reverse complement strand
GGTCGCCGCCCGCCGCGCCCGCGTCGTCGACGCCGTCACCGACGCCGGGCACACCCTGCGCGGCGACCGCGCCGGCGCGCACCTCGTCGTCCCGCTGCCCGACCGGGCCGCCGAGGAGGCCGTCGTCGCGGCGGCCGCGGGCCGCGGGCTGCTCCTGCCCGGGCTCGCCGAGTACCACCTGGAGCCCGACGCGCCGACCGCGGCGCGCGGCGTGCTCGTCGGGTGGGCCGGTCCGGCGGCCGCCGAGCTCGACGCGGCGCTCGCCGCGCTGGCGGAGGTCCTGGCCGCGTGGCGAGGATCGTCCCCATGGCCGAGCCCGCCCTGACCTACGGGAGCTACCTCCACCTCGACGAGCTCCTCACCGCGCAGCACCCCGTGTCGCGGCCGGAGGCGCACGACGAGCTGCTGTTCATCGTCCAGCACCAGACCTCCGAGCTGTGGCTCAAGCTCGCGCTGCACGAGCTGACCGGGGCCTGCGACGACCTCGCCCGCGACGACGTCCCGCTCGCGCTCAAGCGGCTGGCGCGTCTCAAGCACGTCCAGCACCAGCTCATCGAGCAGTGGTCGGTGCTCGCGACGCTGACGCCCACCGAGTACCAGCGCTTCCGCGGCTTCCTGGGCTCGTCGTCGGGGTTCCAGAGCTACCAGTACCGCGCGCTGGAGTTCCTCCTCGGCGCGAAGGACCCCGGGATGCTCGACGTGTTCGCCGGTGACGAGGCCGCGCGGACGGTACTGACCGCGGCGCTCGACCGGCCCAGCCTCTACGACGAGTTCCTGCGCCTGCTCGCCCGCCGCGGCCACCCCGTCCCCGCCGACGTCCTCGAGCGCGACGTCCGGACCCCGCACCGCGAGGACCCCCGGCTCGTCGAGGTCTTCCGCGGGATTTACGACGCGCCCGAGCAGGTCTGGGACGTCTACGAGACGTGCGAGGAGCTCGTCGACATCGAGGACAACCTGCAGCTCTGGCGCTTCCGCCACCTCAAGACCGTCGAGCGCACCATCGGGTTCCGCACCGGCACGGGCGGCACCACGGGCGCATCGTTCCTGCGCCGCGTGCTGGACCTGTCGTTCTTCCCCGAGCTGTACGCGGTCCGGACGGCCCTGTAGGGGCCGGTAGGCTCCGCCGGCATGCGCCCCCGCGTGGTGGTCCTGTTCGGTGGCCGCAGCAGCGAGCACCGCATCTCGTGCCTGTCGGCGGGCAGTGTGCTCGCCCACCTCGACCGGTCGCGCTACGACGTGGTGCCGGTCGCCATCACGCCCGCCGGCGAGTGGGTGCTCGGCCCCACGGACCCGGAGCGCCTGCGGCTGCACGGCCGCGAGCTGCCCGAGGTCACCGACGGCCGCCCCGTCGCCCTGCCGGCCGACCCCACCCGACGCGAGCTGATCGCCCTCGACGACGGGTCGTCGCTGGGCCGCGTCGACGTCGTCGTGCCGGTGCTGCACGGCCCCGGCGGCGAGGACGGCACGGTGCAGGGGCTGCTCGAGATGGCCGGGGTCCCCTACGTCGGCGCCGGGGTGTGCGCCAGCGCGGCGTCGATGGACAAGGACGTCACCAAGCGGCTGCTGCGCGACGCCGGGCTGACCGTCGGCGACGTCGTCGTGCTGCGGCGCGACCGCGCCACGCTCACCGCCGACGAGCGGGCTCGCCTCGGGCTGCCGGTGTTCGTCAAGCCGGCGCGGGCCGGGTCGTCGGTGGGGATCAGCCGGGTCGCCGACTGGGCCGACCTCGACGCGGCGATCGCCACGGCCCGCAAGGAGGACCCGAAGGTCCTCGTCGAGGCCGCGGTCGTCGGCCGCGAGATCGAGTGCGGCGTGCTCGAGCACCCCGACGGGCGCGTCGAGGCGAGCGTGCCGGCCGAGGTGCGGGTCGTCGGCGGCGACGCCGGCTGGTACGACTTCGACACGAAGTACCTCGACGACGCCTGCGAGCTCGACGTGCCCGCGGCGCTCGACGACGACGTCGCGCGGGCCGTGCGGGAGGCCGCGGTCGCGGTGTTCCACGCGATGGACGCCGAGGGGCTCGCCCGGGTCGACTTCTTCCTGACCCCCGACGGGCGTCTCGTGGTCAACGAGCTCAACACCATGCCGGGCTTCACGGCGACGTCGCTCTACCCGCGGATGTGGGCCACCGCCGGCGTCGACTACCCGGCACTGCTCGAGACGCTGGTCGAGACGGCGCTGCAGCGCGGAGTGGGGCCGCGCTGAGCTACCCGGTCGCCCGGCTGACCAGCGCGATCTTCACGCTGCGGGAGATCCCGACCACGGGGTCGGTGCCCAGCCCGTCGGGCACGGTCAGCCCCACGTAGACGGCGCGGTCGGTGGTGACCCACGTCGTCGCCGCGGGGGTGGCGTCCTCGACCGCGACCCAGTCGACGCCGTCGACGGCGAGCAGGGGCGCGCCCGGGGCGAGCTCGGCCGGCCGCGGCAGCCCGCAGCGCATGACGACCGGCGCGGCCCCGCCCTCGCCGCCCCACGCGACCGTGCCGGGCGGCGCCGGCTCGGCCAGCACGCGGCGCGCGACGAGCCCGCGCTCGGTCGTCATCTCGCCCGGCAGGCCGGAGAGCAGGCGGGAGCAGTCGGCACTGGCCGCGGCGGGCGTCGGCACGGCGGGCACGCGCAGGCGCACGGTGTCGGCGTCGGGCAGGGGGTCACGGACCACGATCAGCGAGGCCAGGACGACACCGGCGACGACGAGGACGGGCACCGCCAGCGCGAGCCCGACGAGCAGGCGCGGCAGCCGCCGCACGAGCTCCGGCCCGCGGGTGGGAGACGGAGCGGAGCGGAGCTCCCGTCGTGGAGGCAGCACCGTCCTCAGCCGGAGGACACGACGGGGCAGGTCAGGGTGCGGGTGATCCCCGGCACCTTCTGCACGGCGTGGACGACGTCTCGCCCGAGAGAGTCCACGTCAGCGGCCTCGGCGCAGACGATGACGTCGTAGGGTCCCGTGACGTCCTGGGCCCGGGTGACCCCGTCGATGCCGGCCACGTCCGACGCGACCGCGGCGGCGCGACCCACCTCGGTCTGGATCAGGATGTAGGCCTGGACCACGGGCGTGCCTCCTGGGACGGGGAGCGTGCCGGCGGGAGCGTCGGCAGTGGCAGGGAAGGTACCGCAGGGAGTGCAGGGGTGAGCCGGACGGCGAACGGGCGCGGGGGAGACGGACGACCCGGGGGGTCTCCCCGGCGGAGCTCGCGCGCGTCCGGAGGGCCGACGACCGACCGGGGCGCGCCCGCGGCGGGGGAGACGGCCGCCGAGCTCGGCGAGTTCGGGGTCATCGACCGGCTGACCGCGGGCCGCTTCCAGCCGGAGCCGACGCTGCTGGGCCCGGGCGACGACGCCGCGGTGGTCGCCGCCCCTGACGGGCGGGTGGTCGCGACCGTGGACACGCTGGTCGAGGGGGTGCACTTCCGCCTGGACTGGTCCGCGCCCGAGCAGGTGGGCGCGAAGGCGGTGGCCGCGAACCTCGCCGACGTGGCCGCGATGGGCGCGGTGCCCACGGCGCTGCTGCTCTCGCTCGCGTGCCCGGGCACGACGAGCTCCGACGTCCTCGACGGGCTCGCGGCGGGCATCTGGGACGGCGCGGCGGACGCGGGCATCGGCGTCGTCGGCGGCGACACGGTGTCCGCCGACACCATCGTGGTCTCGATCACGGCGCTCGGGGATCTCGAGGGGCGCGAGCCCGTTCGGCGGTCCGGCGCCCGCCCCGGGGACGTCGTCGCGGTCAACGGCAACCTCGGCTGGTCGGCGGCCGGCATGGCGGTGCTGCGGCGCGGGTTCCGGTCGCCGGTGGCCATGGTCGCGGCGCACCGCACCCCGCGGCCGCCGTGGCGCGCCGGGCCCGTCGCCGCCCGGGCGGGGGCGACGGCGATGGTGGACACCTCCGACGGCCTGCTCGCCGACCTCGGCCACGTCGCGGCCGCCTCGCGCGTGCACATCGACCTGTCGTCGCGGCTCGTGCCCGTGGCCGACAAGCTGCGCGACGTCGCCTCGGCCCTCGGCGGGGACCCGCTGAACTGGGCGCTCACCGGCGGCGAGGACCACGCCCTGGTCGCGACGTTCCCCGACGAGGACGTCGTCCCCGACGGCTGGGTGGTCTGCGGCCAGGTCCGCTCGGGCACCGGCGTCACCGTCGACGCCGACCGCTGGGGCGGCGCCGGCGACCCGGGCTACCTGCACTGGCGCTGATACGTGCGTGATCTTCTGAGTGATAGCTCGGAAGATCACGCACGAGGGGAGACGGCGCGGGTGTACCGGTGGGCGAGGGTCGCGCACGCGTCGCGGAGCTCGGCCGGGGCGACCGCGGAGAGGTCGGCGCCGAGGGCGCCGAAGCGCGCCGCCAGGGCGACCCACGACCACGCTCCCGCGACCATCCGGCACCGGCCGGCGTCGACCTCCTCGAGCAGCTCGTCCCGGACGTAGGGGGCCAGCTCGGCGGCGGGGAGGGCGACGACCGCCTCGCCCTCGCACGGCCAGCCGGAGCCGGTGCCGTCCCCGCCGCGGAAGCGGCTCGCGACGAACGCCGCCACGTCGCCGCCGGGCAGCGCGCGGGGGACGAACCGCGGGCCGGTCGGCGTGCGCGGATCCATGCGGTCCACGCGGAAGGTGCGCCAGTCGGTCCGGTCGAGGTCCCACGCGACGAGGTACCAGCGTCCGCCGCGCGTGACGAGGTGGTGGGGCTCGGCCCGCCGCGGCGGCGCGTCCGCGTCCCCGTAACCGAACCGCAGCACCTCCCGCGCGCGGACGACGTCGCCCACCGCCGTCAGGACGGCGGGATCGACCCGGACCGGGCCGCCCACGGCCGTGACCTCCAGGCCGTCGACGCGGTGGCGCAGGCGCGCGGGCATCACCTGGCGCACGGTGCCCAGCGCGCGGGAGGCCGCCTCCTCCACGCCGACGCCGCTCGTGGCCGCGATCCGCAACCCGACCGCCAGTGCCACGGCCTGCTCGTCGTCGAACAGCAGGGGCGGCAGGTCGGTGCCCGCGTCGAGGCGGTAGCCGCCGTCCGGACCCTTGGTGGCGCGGATCGGGTAGCCGAGGTCGCGCAGGCGGTCGACGTCGCGGCGCACGGTGCGCGGGCTGACCTCGAGCCGCTCGGCGAGCAGCCCGCCCGGCCAGTCGCGCCGCGCCTGCAGCAGCGACAGCAGGGCGAGCAGGCGGGCCGAGGTCTCGTGCACGTCCCCGATCCTCCTCGAGAAGAGGCCAGGAGCTGGCCTCTACCCGGCCGACCATGGTCCCTGTCAGCAGTCGAGAGGCAGGAGCCACGATGACCGTGCAGACCGTCGTCCACCTGAACTTCCGCAGCGAGGCCCGACAGGCCCTCGAGTTCTACGCCGGGGTGGCCGGGAGCGAGCCGACGATCGTCACCTACGAGGCGCTGGGCGCGGTGGGGGACCCGGCCGAGGCGCAGCAGGTGATGTGGGGCGAGGTGGCCGCGCCGGGCGGGTTCCACGTCATGGCGTTCGACGTGCCGGCCGCGCGGGCGTTCGACCGCGGCACGGAGTCGTTCTTCGTGTCGGTGCGCGGGCAGGGCGCCGAGGAGGTGACGGCGCTCTGGGAGGGCCTCGCGCAGGGCGCCGAGGTGCGGGTGCCGCTCGGGCCGGCGGCGTGGTCCCCGCTCTACGGCATGCTCACCGACCGCTTCGGCGTCACCTGGGTGATGGACCAGGCCGTCCAGTACTGACGGCTACGTGCGTGATCTTCCGAGCGATAGCTCAGAAGATCACGCACGTGGGTCAGCCCATCTCCGGCGGGCGGACGCCGCGGATGGAGGCGTCGACGAGCTGGATCGGGTGCAGCATCGGCAGCTCGCCGTCGAGGTACTTCCGGATCTGCAGCAGGCAGCCCGGGTTGGCGGTGACGAGGACGTCCGCGCCGGTGCCGCGGATGTTGTCCGCCTTGCGCTTGCCCAGCGCCCCCGCGGCCTCGGGCTGGAGCATGTTGTAGATCCCCGCCGAGCCGCAGCAGATCTCGGCCTCGGGCAGCTCGACGAGCTCGACGCCCGGGATCGCCCGCAGCACCCGACGGGGCTCGGACCGGATCTTCTGCGCGTGCCCGAGGTGGCACGCGTCGTGGTAGACGACCGTCGCCTCGATGGGGTGCCGCCGCGCCCGCGGGTCGGCCAGCGTCTCGTCGACGATCTCGGAGATGTCGCGGGTCTTCGCCGCGAAGGCCCGCGCCCGCTCCGCCCACTCCGGGTCGTCGGCGAGCAGCTCGCCGTACTCCTTCATCGACGAGCCGCAGCCGGCGACGTTCGTGGCGATCGTGTCGACCCCGGCGCGCTCGAACGTCGCGATGAGCTTCTTCGCCCGGGCGATCGCCTCCTCCTCACGGCCCGCGTGCAGGCCCAGCGCGCCGCAGCACGTCTGCTCGCGCGGGGCGACGACGTCCCAGCCCTCGGCGGCGAGCACGCGCACCGTCGCCTCGTTGACCGGGTGGAAGAAGACGTCCTGGACGCACCCGGTGAGCAGGCCGACCCGCCCGCGCCGCGGCCCGACCGCGGGCGTGCGCGCGGGGATGCGCGCGAAGGCGTCGCGGACGCGCACCGGCGGCAGCAGCGACTCCATCGCCACCAGCCGCTCGAGGCGCTGCGGCAGACGGGCCAGCAGCTTGTCCATGCTCTTCGGGCGCAGCTTCTGGTACAGCGCCCCGCCCAGCGACGCCGCACGCAGCCGCCGCTTGTAGGGGAACAGCGTGAAGATCGCCTCGCGGAACAGCTTGTCGGCCCGCGAGCGCGGCACGTTGCGCTCGATCTGCGGCCGGGTCGCCTCGAGCAGGCGGTCGTACTGCACGCCCGAGGGGCACGCCGTCACGCACGCCATGCAGCCCAGGCAGCGGTCCATGTGCGTGGTGAACGCGCCCTCGAGCGGGATCTCGCCGTTCTCCGCCATCTGCATGAGGTAGATGCGCCCGCGCGGGGAGTCCATCTCCTCGCCCCACAGGGCGTACGTGGGGCAGGTGGGCAGGCAGAACCCGCAGTGCACGCAGTCGTCGAGCAGCTCCTGCGCCGGCGGGTGGTGGTCGTCGAACGACCCGAACTGACCGCCGAGCACGTCCGCGCGTTCCGGGGCGGCCTTCTCGCCGCGCTCGGAGGAGAAGTCGGGCGAGGGCCCGGTGGTGGGGTGGGTGGTCATGCGCGCACTCCTTCGGGCAGCGGCACCCAGGGGGCGAGCCGCCCGCGGCCGAAGCGGTGGTCGGGGTCCAGGGCCGTGACGACGCTGCGCAGCAGGGCCGCCGACGCCGGCGCGGGGCCGAAGGCGGGCAGCTCCGCACCGGGCGGGCGCTGGCGCAGGGTGGACGTGCCGCCGGCCTCGGCGACGCGGCGGTGCGCGGCGGCGACGACGTCGGCGTCGGCGGGCAGGGCCACGGTGGCGACGCCGGTGCGCGGCGCGGCGGTGACGTGGTCGAGCCCGCCGGTGTCGCGGTCGAGCCCGTCGAGCACCTCGGTGAGGCGGCCCGGGACCACCCCGAAGCGCAGCACCGCGCGTCCGTCGGGGCGGGCCCGGACGGCGGCGGCGTGCTCGTCCCACGCCTCGGTCGCCTCGTCCGGGGACAGCAGCGCGGCCTGCCCGCCGAGGGTCTCGACGAGCCGGCGGGCGCGCGCCTCGGAGCCGTCGTCGGAGCCCTCGATCAGGCTGATCAGGCGGCCCCCCTGACCGGAGCCGTGCCACTGCACCGCCCCGGCCTCGACCGGCGAGTCCGCGACGCGCCGCGCGAGGTCGGCCATGTCGGCCCGCCCGCAGGGCACCGCGACGGTCGCCGTGGCCTGCGGCGTCGGGTGCAGGCGCAGCACGACGTGGGCGAGCACCCCGAGCGTGCCGTGGGCGCCGTGCAGCAGCTTGGTGAGGTCGTAGCCCGCGACGTTCTTGATGACGTGCCCGCCGGAGCGGGCGACGGTGCCGTCGGCCAGCACGATCGTCGCCCCGATGACGAGGTCGCGCAGCGAGCCGTACTGCAGGGCGCGCGGCCCGGAGTCGGCGGTGGCGAACAGCCCGCCGAGCGTGGCGCCCTCGGCGGCCCGGGCGGGGTCGACGGCGACGCGCTGGTGGTGCTCGCCGAGCTCGGACTGCAGCTGGGCGAACGGCGTCCCGGCGCGGACCTCGACGGTCATGTCGCCGGGGTTGTGGGTGACGATGCCGGTCAGGCCGCCGGTGGACAGCACGGTGTCGGCGGGCGCGGGCGTGCCGGCCCAGTCGGCGGCCGTGCCGGCGCCGGCGATGCGGATGGTGCCCGGACGGTCGAGGACGGCGTCGCGGAGCTCGTCGAGCGAGCCCGGCGTGACGGTGGTGGCGTTCACGGCGGTCACAGGCGCTCGATCACTCCGGCTTCCTCGAGGGGGTGCGGTCGGTACGGCCCGGGCTTCTCCCCGCACAACCGCGGCGTCGGGAAGAGCTTGCCGGGGTTGCAGCGCGAGTCCGGGTCGAACCCCAGCCGCACGCGGTGCATGACGTCGAGATCGTCGGGCGAGAACATCCGCGGCATCGAGCAGGCCTTGTCGGTGCCGATGCCGTGCTCGCCCGAGAGCGACCCGCCGAGCTCCACGCACAGCTCGGCGATCTCGGTCGAGAGCTTCTCCGCGACGTCGTGCTCGCCGGCGGCCTCCGAGTAGAGCACCAGCGGGTGCAGGTTGCCGTCGCCGGCGTGGAAGACGTTGGCGACGCGCAGCCCGGCGTCGCGGCCCATCTCGGCGATGCGCGTGAGCACCTCCGCCAGCCGCGTCCGCGGGACGACGCCGTCCTGGACGATGTAGTCGGGGCTGATGCGCCCGACCGCGGCGAACGCGGCCTTGCGCCCCTTCCACACCTTCTGGCGCTCCTCGGCCTCGGTGGGGACGTGCAGGCGGGTGGCGCCGTGGCGCTCGCAGATGGCGGTGAGCTGCTCGAACTCCGCGTCGACCTCGTCGGCGGGCCCGTCCAGCTCCATGATCAGCGCGGCCGGGGCGTCGACGGTCAGCCCGGCGCCGGTGGCGGCCTCGGAGGCCTCCATCGCCAGCGAGTCCATCATCTCGACCGCGGCGGGGATGATCGCGGCGTCGACGATGTCGCCGACGGTGTCGCCCGCGGCCTCGATCGACGGGAAGTCGGCGAGCACCGTGCGCACCGTCTCCGGGGTCTGCAGCAGCCGCACGGTCACCTTGGTGCAGATGCCGAGCGTGCCCTCCGAGCCGATGAACAGCCCGCGCAGGTCCGGCCCGGCCTGCTCGCCCGTCGGGCCGCCGAGCGTGACCAGCGACCCGTCGGCGAGCACGACCTCCATCTCCAGTACGTGGTTGGTGGTGAAGCCGTACTTCAGGCAGTGGGCGCCGCCGGAGTTCTCCGCGACGTTGCCGCCGATGGTGCAGACCTGCTGGCTCGACGGGTCGGGCGCGTAGTACAGGCCGTGCGGCCGGGCCGCGGTGGAGATGTCGAGGTTGAACACGCCGGGCTCGAGCACGGCGCGGCGGTTCTCGACGTCGATCTCCAGGATCCGGCGCAGCCGCTGCAGCGAGATGACGACGCCGTCGGCGACGGGCATCGCCCCGCCGGACAGCCCGGTGCCCGCCCCGCGCGCGACGAAGGGCATGCCGTACTTCGCGCACAGCCGCACCGCGCCGGCGACCTCCTCGGCGTCGCGGGGGAGCACCACCAGCGCCGGGACCTGCCGGAACCCGGTCAGCCCGTCGCACTCGTAGCTGCGCAGGCCGACCTCGTCGGTGATCACCCCGTTCTCCGACAGGAGATCCGTGAACTCCCGGACCATGGCGGCGTCGAGCATCCTGCTACCTCCCCGCTTCCGCTGCGTGACGATCCTCGCCCGTGGAGCGCACGACCGCCACCAGACGGCCCGGGTCGGCGAGGTCGTCGAAGACGTGCTCGGCGCCGGCGTCGCGCAGCTCGCCGACGCCGCAGCGGCCCGTCGCGACCCCCACGGCGACCGCCCCGGCCCGGTGCGCGGCCTCGACGTCGCGCGGGGTGTCGCCGACGACGACGAGCGGCGGCGCGGCCCCGAAGTGCGCCGACAGCGCGTCGCGGGCCTGCTCGACGACGCGGACGCGCGCACCCGGTCCCTCGCCGTAGCCCCCGAGCCCGAGGTCGATCGGGCCGTCGGCGAGGCCGACCGCGGTGAGCTTCGCGTGCGCGCCGACACGGACGTTGCCGGTGGTCAGCGTCTGCACGACCCCGGGCTCCGCGGCGAGCGCGGCGACCGTCTCGCGGACGCCGGGCAGGGTGCGGGCGACGGCGTGGAGGTCCCCGGCGCGGCGGCGCCACTCCGCGCTGACCGCCGCGATCATCGCGTGGCCGAACGCGTCGCCGCGCGCGGCGATCTCCGCGGCGGCCTCGGCGTCGAGCGCGTCGCGCAGGGCCTCGCCGATCAACCAGTCGGTGTGCCCGCCCATGCTGATGGCCTCGAACCGCGGCGGATGGCCGGTGACCTGCGTGAACGCCTCGCCGAGCACCTCGGTGCCGATCGGCCCGCCGAGCAGCAGCGTGCCGTCGACGTCCCAGCAGACGGCGACGGTCGGGACGGCGCGGGGGATCATGGTGACCATGATGGAGGACGCCGGCGCCGCGCTCGGCGTGCGAGCCGATCGACCGGGCGGGCCCGCGTTCCGGGTCGCGGCGTACGACGACCCGGACAGCGTGCGGTTCGTCGACGCCGTGCAGGCGTTCTACGTCGAGCGCTACGGCGGGGTTGACCGCACGCCGGTCGATCCCGCCGACTTCGCGCCCCCGCGCGGGCTCTTCCTGCTCGGCGGCCTTCCCGGCACCGGGCCGGTGTGCTGCGGCGGCTGGCGGCGTCACGAGGAGGCGACGATCGACGTCCGGGACCGCGACGTCCTGCGGCCCGGCGACGCCGAGATCAAGCGGATGTGGGTCGATCCCGCCCACCGCCGCCGGGGTCTCGCGGGCGCGGTGCTGGCCGAGCTCGAGCGCACCGCGGCCGCCGCCGGCTGCGCGCGCATGGTGCTCGAGACCGGCACCGAGCAGCCCGAGGCGCTCGCGTTCTACCGCGCGGCCGGCTACGCGCCCATCCCGCGCTACGGCACCTACCGCGACGAGCCCTCCAGCCTCTGCTTCGCGCGGGAGCTCCCCCCGCGTCCGTGATCAGCACGCGGAGGGGCACCTCGAGAGCCGTTTCCGCGGTGCTTTCCGGACTGGTGATCACCGGGTGGGGGTGCGAGCCGCGGGCCGGTCGGGCGCTAGCGTCCGGAGCGTCCGCCTTACCCCTCCGTGGCAGTGGAGGCAGCGCCGTGGCCCGACCCCTGCACGAGTCGATGGAGGCCGGCTGGGCCGAGGCGCTCGAGCCGGTCGCGGACACCGTCGCGGCGATGGGCGACTTCCTGCGCACCGAGGTCGCCGAGGGCCGCACGTACCTCCCGGCGGGCGCGAACGTGCTGCGGGCGTTCCAGCAGCCGTTCGACGAGGTCCGCGTGCTGGTCATGGGCCAGGACCCGTACCCGACGCCCGGCCACGCGGTCGGGCTGTCGTTCTCGGTGGCGCCGGACGTGCGCCCGCTGCCGAAGAGCCTGATCAACATCTTCCGCGAGTACACGAGCGACCTCGGGCACCCGCCGCCCAGCACCGGCGACCTCTCGCCGTGGGCCGCGAACGGCGTCCTGCTGCTCAACAGGGTGCTCACGGTCGGACCGGGCGCGCCGGGCTCGCACCGCAACAAGGGCTGGGAGAAGGTCACCGAGGCGGCGGTGGCCGCCCTCGTGTCGCGGCCGGACCAGCCGCTCGTGGCGGTGCTCTGGGGCCGGGACGCGCAGACGGTCAAGCCGTTGCTCGGCGACGAGGTGCCGACGGTGGAGTCGGCGCACCCGAGCCCGATGTCGGCCGACCGCGGCTTCTTCGGCTCGCGACCGTTCAGCCGCGTCGACGAGTACCTGGGCGAGCTCGGCGACGAGCCCGTCGACTGGCGCCTGCCCTAGCGACAGAAGTCAGCGAGTGGGGTCAGCGCCGGCCCCAGCGCGACCGGCGGCGGCGCTGCGGGGCGAACATGCTCCAGCTCGCCGGCGGGGTGTTCTCCGGACGGTGCCGGCCGGCGCGGCGACGCGCGAAGACGAGGCGCCACAGCTCGCCGAAGCGGCGGCGCGGGCGCGGCGCGACGACCGGCAGCGCCGACGGGGCCACGACCGGCAGGGCGGGAGACCCGGTCCACGGGCCCCAGGCGTCGGTGGATGTCGCGAGCGGGCCGGTGGCGTCGACGGTGGCCGTCGCGACGGTCGCGGCGGGCGCGGCCGGGACCGCGGCGGCGGGGACGGGTGGTGCCGGGGAGGCCGCCGCGGCGGCGCGGGCCTCGTCCTCCGTGAGGCGCTCGGACGTCACGCGGAGCGGCGCGGACCCACGGCCCGGCGGCCCGGGGCGTCCCGGCTGGCTCACGTGGACCTCCGTTCGCCGCTCCACCCGACATGCGCGACGGCCTCGATCCTGACCGACGTAGTGTGCAGATGCAAGAACATCTGCACTGCGTGAGAGCCGTTGCACGACCGGGGGGAGGTCGCATGCCGGAGTCGGCGCACGTCCGGGAGATCCTCGGAGAGGGTCCCGGCGAGGTGCGGTGGCGCAAGAGCCGCCGCAGCAACCCGAAGGGCAACTGCGTGGAGGTCGCCCCGTTGCCCGACGGCGGGGTCGCCGTCCGCAACTCGCGGCACCGCGACGGCCCCGTGCTCGTCTACACCCGCGCGGAGATGACGGCCTTCCTCCTCGGCGCGAAGGACGGCGACTTCGACGACCTCCTGGCGGAGGGAGCGTAGGAACCGCCCCGCCGCACCGGCGAGCCCCGTCCGGCACGACTGTTAGGGTCGGCAACCGGACGCGCTGCCGCGCGCCGTCGAGACGAGGTCGGTGGAGGTTCCGGCGTGGTCCCTTCCGGGCAACGCGCGGGGACGGACGGCGCAGCGAGCCCGTCCGGGCCCGTCCGGGACATCCGTGACGCGCCCGGCGGCGGTCCGACGGTCCTGCGGATCATGCTCGGCCAGCAGCTCCGCGGCCTGCGCGAGCGCGCCGGCATCAGCCGCGACGCGGCCGGCGACCGCATCCGCGGCTCCCACGCCAAGATCAGCCGGCTGGAGAACGGACGCACCGGGTTCAAGGAGCGCGACGTCTCGGACCTGCTCTCGCTCTACGGGGTGGACGACGCCGGGGAGCGCGAGGTGCTGCTCGCGCTGACGCGTCGCGCCAACACGCCGGGCTGGTGGCACCGCTACGGCGACCTGCTGCCGTCGTGGTTCGAGACCTACGTCGGGCTCGAGCAGGCGGCCACGCAGATCCGCACCTACGAGCCGCAGTTCGTGCCCGGCCTGCTGCAGACCGAGGCGATGGCCCGCCACGTGACGACGCTCGGGCACGCGACGATGTCCGCCGAGGACGTCGAGCGGCGGGTGGAGTTCCGCCTGCGGCGCCAGCGCGTGCTCGACGGCGACCCGGACGGCGAGCCGCTGACGCTGTGGGCCGTCGTCGACGAGGCGGCGCTGCGCCGGCTCACCGGGGGCCCCGAGGTCATGCGCGCGCAGGTCGAGCACCTCATCGAGCTCTCCGAGCGGCGCAACGTCGTGATCCAGATGGTGCCGTTCCACCTCGGCGGTCACGCCGGCGCGGGCGGCCCGTTCAGCATCCTGCGCTTCCCGCGGGAGTCGCAGGTGCCCGACGTGGTCTACCTCGAGCAGCTCACCAGCGCGCTGTACCTCGACAAGCGCGCCGACGTCGACGACTACCAGGCGACGATGGAGCTGCTCTGCGTGCAGGCGCTCTCGCCGGCGGCGACGCGGACGGCCCTGGAGGCCGTCCGCGACGAGCTGGGCTGACGCCTAGCGCGCGACCTTGCCGGCCTTGAGGCAGGACGTGCACACGTTCATCCGCCGGCGGTTGCCGTTGGCCAGGCGGGTGTGCACGACCTGCACGTTCGGGTTCCAGCGACGATTCGTGCGCACGTGCGAGTGCGACACCGACTTCCCGAACCCCGGGCCCTTCGCGCACACGTCACAGACGGCACTCACGGCTGAACTCCTCGACACGCTGACGATTTCCGCACACACGCGCACCCGCACCGGACGGACCGGGGGTGCGCTCCGGCGTCCAGGGTAGCCGAGGCCCGGCGAGGGGACCGGTGGCGGGGTGGGCGCGGGCCGATCCCGGCCGCTGTCGGGGCGGGGTGACATGCTCGTGGGCGTGGTCGGCATGGAGACGTCGCTGCTCACGGCCCTGGGCGACAAGACCGCGCGGCCGCTCGCCCGCCAGCTCGAGCTGCACACCGTGGGAGACCTCCTGCGGCACTACCCGCGCCGGTACATCGAGCACTCGCTGGTGACCCACAGCTCGGAGCGCGAGGACCAGCGCTTCCGCCCGGGCGAGCACGTGACGCTGCTCGGCACGGTCGAGCGGGTCACCGGGCGCCGCATGCGCCACCGCAAGGGCCACGTCACCGAGGCGTCGGTGACGGCCGGGACGCAGCACTTCACCTGCACGTTCTTCAACCAGCCCTACCGCGAGCGCGACCTGGCGGCGGGCACCCGGGCCCTCTTCTCCGGCGACGTCAGCCGCTACCGCGGCGGCTGGCAGCTCACCGCGCCCGAGTTCATCGTGCTCGGCGAGGGCCGCAGCGCCGACCTGCCGGGGCTGATCCCCGTCTACCCGGCCACCAGGAAGCTGCGGTCCTGGGTGATCATGATGGCGGTCCGCCAGGTGCTCGACCTGCTCGACACCCCCGAGGACCCCTTGCCGGACACCCTGCGCGCCGAGCACGGGCTCGCCGACCTGGGCGACGCGCTGCGCCGGGTGCACCTGGCCGACACCTGGGCCGAGCAGGCCGCCGCGCGGCGACGCCTGGTGTGGGACGAAGCGTTCGGGCTGCAGCTCGCCATGGTCGGGCGCCGGGCCGGGGCGACGTCGCGGCCCGCGCCGGCCTGCCCCCGCCGCGACGACGGCATCGCCGCCGCCTTCGACGCCCGCCTGCCGTTCGCGCTCACCGGCGCCCAGCGGGCGGTGGGGGAGTCGCTGGCCGACGTGCTCGCCACCGAGGTGCCGCTCAACCGCCTGCTGCAGGGCGACGTGGGCTCGGGCAAGACCGTGGTCGCGCTGCGGACGATGCTCCAGGTGGTCGACGCCGGACGGCAGGCGGTGCTGCTCGCGCCCACCGAGGTCCTCGCCGCCCAGCACGCCCGCTCGCTGCGGGCGATGCTCGGGCCGCTGGGCCGCGCGGGGGAGCTGGACGCCGACCCGGACGGGCACGCCACGCGCGTCACGCTGCTCACCGGCTCGCTGGGCGCGAAGGCGCGGCGCGAGGCGCTGCTCGACGCCCAGTCGGGCGCGGCCGGCATCGTCGTCGGCACCCACGCGGTGATCCAGCAGGGCGTCGGGTTCGCCGACCTCGGGCTCGTCGTCGTCGACGAGCAGCACCGGTTCGGCGTGCACCAGCGCGACGAGCTGCGCTCCCGGCCGGGCGCGACGACGCCGCACGTCCTCGTCATGACGGCGACGCCCATCCCGCGCACGGTCGCGCTGACGCTCTACGGCGACCTCGACACCTCCGAGCTCGACGAGCTGCCCGCCGGCCGGCAGCCGATCGCGACGACGGCGGTGCCCGCCGCGGTCCGGCCGCGCTGGCTCGACCGCGCGTGGGAGCGCGTGCACGAGGAGGTGGCGGCCGGCCACCAGGTGTACGTCGTGTGCCCGCGCATCGGCGAGGAGGGCGGCGAGGAGGGGGACGAGCCCGGCCCGCGGACCGCGGCCGACCTGCTCGACCCCGAGGATCCCGGCGCGGGCGAGGACGGCGAGGAGCGCCCGGAGACGGAGAGCCGGCCGCCGCTGGCGGTCACCGAGGTCGCGCCGATGCTCGCGGAGGGCCCCCTGGCCGGGCTGCGCCTCGAGGTGCTCCACGGCCGCATGCCGGCCGACGAGAAGGACGCGGTCATGCGCGCCTTCGGCGAGGGGCACGTCGACGTCCTCGTGGCCACCACCGTGATCGAGGTGGGCGTCGACGTCCCGAACGCCACCATGATGATCATCCTCGACGCCGACCGGTTCGGCGTCTCCCAGCTGCACCAGCTGCGGGGCCGCGTCGGCCGCGGAGCGGCGGCGTCGTCGTGCCTGTTCGTCACCGACGCGGCCGAGGGCTCGCCGGCGCTGGAGCGCCTCGAGCGGCTGGCGGCGACGCCCGACGGCTTCGACGTCGCCCGGCTCGACCTCGAGGTGCGCGACGAGGGCGACGTGCTGGGCGCCCAGCAGTCCGGACGGCGTTCGGGGCTGCACATGCTCTCGGTGCTCAAGCACGGCGACCTCCTCGCCGAGGCGCGCGAGGAGGCCCGGGCGGTGGTCGCCGCCGACCCCACGCTGGCCCGTCACCCAGGTCTCGCCGGTCTCGTGCGCTCGGTGGTCGGCGACGAGCAGGCCGACTTCCTCGAACGGCTGTAGCAGCCCGGACCGTCCGCCCGACCGGCCGCTGACCAGCAACGGGCGGTGAAGGAGCCCGCTCGTCGTCACCGGATCGGGGCATCGTCGCGGCGAGCGGTTGCGGGGTCACGCGGTGTGCCGATGAGCGCGGTGCGACGACCGGCGAGCGCGCTGACCCGGCGTGGCGTGGCGCTGCGGGGTCACGGATCGGTTACGTTCTGGTGGTCGCCAGGCATCACAGCCCGGCGGCGCGCTCGGCCGCTCCGTCCGGTTCCCCGTCCGGCGGCCTCCCCGGAGCGCACCACCTCCCAGGACGGGGCGGGTGTCCGACGTCGCGCCGCAGCTCCCCAGCGGCCCGCCGTCCTCGACAGCGAGGCCGACCCCACGGCCGCGCCGTCGATGCGCGCTGCCCGGCGGACGAGGAGAACGCGCATGACGGCTGTGCTCCCCGAGATCGCCGAGGCCCCGACCTCGCGTCCGGCGGGACGTCACCGCGCCCCCGAGGACGCGACGACGGGTTCCCTGGGCGTCCTGCCCGAGCAGTACCTCTCCCGCAGTGCTCACGGCGCCCACGGGCGCCACGGCGGTGGCCACCCGGAGTCGACGCACTCCCACCCGCTCTCGCGGGCCGCGCGCACCGCGGGGCTGTCGCTGGCGGCCCTGGGCGCCGTCGCGACGGCGGGCGGCCTGGCCACCCACGGCCTGTTCGGCGACGAGGCGGCACCCGCCACCGGCGAGCACGCCATCTCCCCGCAGCTGGCCGCGGCCAACCTCGCGGTGGCCCCGGCGGCGCACGACACCGACGCCGCCACGTCCTCCGTGCTGCCCGTCGTGAGCTCGGGCGCCGGCGCCGCGCAGTCGATCAAGCACGACTCGCCGGACCAGCGTGCGGCCGTGGCCCGCCAGACCGAGCAGCAGCAGAGCCAGCAGCGCCAGTCGGCGCGCAGCACCGGGTCGTCCTCCTCCTCGGACAGCCAGGCCTCGTCGGTCGGCTCCTCGGTGGCGCAGCGGGCCATCGCGGCCGCCCGCGGGCAGCTCGGCGTGCCCTACGTGTGGGGCGGCACGACCCCCGACGGGTTCGACTGCTCCGGCCTGACGCAGTGGGCGTTCGAGCACGCCGGCATCGACCTGCCGCGCACCTCCCGCGCCCAGGCGCAGGAGGGCCAGGAGGTCTCGCAGGCCAACATGCAGCCCGGCGACCTCATCTTCTTCAACAGCCCGGTCAGCCACGTCGGCATCTACATCGGCAACGGCAAGATGATCGAGGCCCCGCGCTCCGGCGAGGACGTCAAGATCTCGGACACCGCGCGGCGCATGGACGACGTCAACACGATCCGCCGCCTGGCCTGAGCCAGAACCCCGGACGTAGGAGGGCCCGGGCCGGTCGCCCCGAACGACCTGGCCCGGGCCATGTGGTGTGCGGAGGCTCCCCAGCTCCCACTCACCGAGTCCGTGATCGAGGAATAGCCCCGTTGCGTACGACACAAACGCCGACGACAGGGTGATCGGTCCGTTTCTCACGGTGACCGGCATGCTCGATCCGTGGTCAGCGAGGTGTCGACGGCACGCTGCGGCCGTTCGGGTCCACCGGGGGGCCCGCTCGGCGCAGCAGTCGTGGCGCTCGTGCTCCTGCTCGTCGCCGGGTGCGGTGCGCCGGACGGCCCGGACCCCTGCGCCCCGGCGGTGCCGGGCGGTGCCGTCACGACCGTGACCACGGCGGCGACACGCCTGCACGTCACCGTCGCGGGCCCGCCCGGCGCGCCGCCCGTCGTGCTCCTGCACGGGTTCCCCGAGACCGCGGCCACCTGGCGGGCCGTCGCCACCGACCTCGCCGCCGACCACCGGGTCGTCCTGCCGGACCTGCGCGGCGCGGGGTGCTCCGGCCTCGCCCCGCCGGGCACCGACGCCTACGCGACGGCCGACCTCGCCGACGACCTGGCCGACGTCGCGGCCACCCTGCACCTGCCGCCCGCGACCGTCGTCGGTCACGACCTCGGGGCCATGACCGCCGTCGCCTGGGCCCGCCGGCACCCCGCGCAGGTCGCGCGGCTGGTGCTCTCCGGGGGCGGCGTCCCCGGCTACGGGCTGGCCGAGCTCGGGCCGCCGCACCTGCGGACGTTCGGCGACGCCCCGCCCGGCGCCGTCGAGGCCGCCGAGCGCGACCGGCTCCGGGCGTTCCTCGCCGCCTTCACCCGCACCCCGGCCTTCCCGCTCGACGAGGCCGTCGCCGCCTACGGCCCGCCCGGCCGCCTGGACGCGGCGATGGGCCGCTACCGGGCCCTCGACCGCGACGCCGCGGCCAACCGCGCCGATCCCCGGCCGCTCGCGGTGCCGGTGCTCGTCGTCGCCGGCGGGGCACCCGACCTCACCGTCCCGACCGTGACCCCGCTGGCCCCGGCGCGCCGGGTCGTCGTGGTGCCGGGCGCGGGGCACTACGTGCAGGTGGAGCAGCCGGCGGCCTTCGCGGCCGCCGTCCGCGGGTGATCGACAGGGGTCAGGCGCGGAGGCGGTCGCGCAGGTCGCGGGCACCGCGGGCGGCGGCGCGGCGGACGGCCTCCGCGGCCTGGGTGTACTCCGAGCCGGGCGGCGCGACACGCGGCGGCGCCGGGTCCACCGCGCGGGTCTCGTGCGGCGCGGCGTGCCCGGCCGGACCCGCATCGCCCCGGTAGCCCTCGCGGCGGGCCTGGGCGAGGCCCTCGGCGACGCGCTGGGCGTCCTGCCAGGCGGCGTCGGCGCGGTCGACGGCGTTGGCGAACTCGACGCGCCGCGGCCCGGCCGGCTCGGTCTCGGTGGCGAGGAACTCGGCGTCGCCCAGCGCCTGCACGAAGCGCGCGGTGGCGGGGACGGTGACGTCGGCGAGCGCCGGGCGGGCGGCCACGGCCCCGCGGTCGGCCTCGAACGCGGCGTACTCGGCCTGCAGGGCGGCGAACCGGCGGCGGGCCTGGTGCCAGCGGGCGGACTCGTGCTCGGCGAGCCGGCCCACCCGGCCCTGCGGGTGGCCGTGCACCACGGTGCGGACGCGCGTGATGCCGCGGCGCAGCGCCAGCACCGTCGCGACGACGGCGGCGATCGCGGCGGCGACGAGGTCGGCGACCGCGGCGAGCAGCGCCACCCCGAAGCCCTCGATGTCGCCCGCGCCGACCCACACGGCGAGGAAGACGACCGGGGAGAGCAGCGCGAGCAGCACGGCGACGCCGAACAACCAGGGGGCGGCGGAACGCCTCGGTCGGTCCACGGTGTCCCTCCCCGTCGAGAAGTCCTGCTTCCTTGATACCGCACGACCATGGCGCACGTCGCTCTCGCGACGCTGCCGACACCGAGGTCGCCCGCGGTAGGTTGCGCCGGCCGCACCAGCGGCGGGGGCGGCAGGAGGGTACGGCCGATGTTCCGCAAGGTGCTCGTCGCCAACCGCGGCGAGATCGCGATCCGGGCCTTCCGGGCCGCCTACGAGCTGGGGGCGGCGACCGTCGCCGTCTTCCCGCACGAGGACCGCAACTCCGAGCACCGCCTCAAGGCCGACGAGGCCTACCAGATCGGCGAGGTCGGCCACCCCGTGCGCGCCTACCTCTCGGTCGAGGAGATCATCTCCGCGGCGCGGCGCTCCGGGGCCGACGCCGTCTACCCCGGGTACGGGTTCCTCTCGGAGAACCCCGGGCTGGCCACGGCGTGCCAGCAGGCCGGCATCACCTTCATCGGGCCGCCCCCGCGGGTGCTCGCCATGGCCGGCAACAAGCACCGCGCCGTCGCCGCCGCCCGCGACGCCGGGGTTCCGGTGCTGGACTCCAGCGACCCTTCGGACGATCTCGAGACGCTCCTGGCGGCGTCGGAGCGGATGTCCTTCCCGATCTTCGTCAAGGCCGTGGCGGGCGGCGGCGGGCGCGGCATGCGGCTGGTCCGCGAGCCGGCCGCCCTGCGCGACGCGCTGCAGGCCGCGATGAACGAGGCCGCGGGCGCCTTCGGCGACGCGACGGTGATCCTCGAGCAGGCCGTGGTCGACCCGCGGCACATCGAGGTGCAGATCCTCGCCGACGGAGCGGGCCACGTCATGCACCTCTTCGAGCGCGACTGCTCGGTCCAGCGACGCCACCAGAAGGTCGTCGAGATCGCGCCCGCACCCCACCTCCCGCCCGAGCTGCGCGAGCGGATCTGCGCCGACGCGGTCCGGTTCGCCGAGGCGATCGGCTACGTGAACGCCGGCACCGTCGAGTTCCTCCTCGACGGCGACGGCCGGCACCACTTCATCGAGATGAACCCGCGCATCCAGGTGGAGCACACGGTCACCGAGGAGGTCGCCGACGTCGACCTCGTGGCCGCCCAGATGCGCATCGCGTCGGGGGAGACGCTGGCCGACCTCGAGCTCTCCCAGGACTCGGTGGCGCTGCACGGGTTCGCGGTGCAGTGCCGCATCACCACCGAGGACCCGGCCAACGAGTTCCGCCCCGACATCGGGATGATCTCGGCGTACCGCTCGGCCTCCGGGTCGGGCGTGCGGCTCGACGGCGGCACCGCCTACGCCGGTGCGGAGATCAGCGCGCACTTCGACTCGCTGCTGGTCAAGGTCACCTGCCGCGGGCGCGACTTCACCACCGCGGTGCGGCGCGCCCGCCGCGCGCTGGCCGAGTTCCGGGTCCGCGGCGTCGCCACCAACATCCCGTTCCTGATGGCCCTGCTCGACGAGCCGGACTTCCGCGAGGGCCGGGTGACGACGAGCTTCATCGCCGAGCACCCCGAGCTGCTCGCGGCGCGCGCCCCGGCCGACCGCGGCACCCGCCTGATGACCTACCTCGCCGACGTCACCGTCAACAAGCCCCACGGCGAGCCCCCGCGCCTGGTCGACCCGCGCGTCAAGCTGCCCGCGGCCGACCTCGGGTCGCCGCCGCCGGACGGGTCGCGCCAGCGCCTGGCGCAGCTGGGCCCCGAGGGCTTCGCGGCGTGGCTGCGGGCGGAGTCGACGGTGCCCGTCACGGACACGACGTTCCGCGACGCCCACCAGTCGCTGCTGGCCACGCGCGTGCGCACCCGCGACCTGCTCGACGTCGCGCCGCACGTGGCCCGCACGGCGCCGGAGCTGCTCTCGCTGGAGTGCTGGGGCGGCGCGACCTACGACGTCGCGCTGCGCTTCCTCGCCGAGGACCCGTGGGAGCGCCTCGCCCGCCTGCGGGAGGCCGTCCCCAACCTGTGCCTGCAGATGCTGCTGCGCGGGCGCAACACCGTCGGCTACACGCCGTACCCGACCGAGGTGACCGACGCGTTCGTCGCCGAGGCCGCCCGCGTCGGCATCGACATCTTCCGGATCTTCGACGCGCTCAACGACGTCGGGCAGATGCGCCCGGCGATCGACGCGGTGCGCGCCTCCGGCGGCGCGGTCGCCGAGGTCGCGCTCTGCTACACGAGCGACCTCATGGACCCGGGCGAGCGGCTCTACACGCTCGACTACTACCTGCGCCTCGCCGAGCAGATCGTCGAGGCCGGCGCGCACGTCCTGGCCATCAAGGACATGGCGGGCCTGCTGCGCCCACCGGCTGCGCGGCGGCTCGTCACCGCGCTGCGGGAGCGCTTCGACCTGCCCGTGCACCTGCACACCCACGACACCGCGGGCGGCCAGCTCGCCACCCTGCTCGCGGCGATCGACGCCGGGGTGGACGCCGTCGACGCGGCCGTGGCGTCGATGGCGGGGACGACGTCGCAGCCGTCGCTGTCCGCGCTCGTCGCGGCGACCGACCACAGCGAGCGCGAGACCGGGCTCTCGCTGGACGCGGTCAACGCGCTCGAGCCCTACTGGGAGCTCGTGCGCAAGGTGTACGCGCCGTTCGAGGCGGGGCTGGCCTCGCCGACCGGCCGCGTCTACACCCACGAGATCCCGGGCGGGCAGCTGTCGAACCTGCGCCAGCAGGCCGTGGCGCTGGGGCTGGGTGACCGGTTCGAGCAGGTCGAGGACGCCTACGCCGCGGCCGACCGGATGCTCGGGCACCTGGTGAAGGTGACGCCGTCGTCGAAGGTGGTCGGGGACCTGGCGCTGCACTTCGTCGGCGCCGGGGTGGACCCGGCGGCGTTCGAGGCCGAACCCTCGCGCTACGACATCCCCGACTCGGTGATCGGTTTCCTGCGCGGCGAGCTGGGCGACCCGCCCGGCGGCTGGCCCGAGCCGCTGCGGTCGCGGGCGCTGGAGGGGCGCACCGAGAGGCCGGGCGTCGCGGAGCTCTCCGACGACGACCGCAAGGGCCTCGAGTCCGACCGGGCGTCGACGCTCAACGACCTGCTCTTCCCCGGTCCGACCACGGACTTCCGCGAGCACCGCCAGGCCTACGGCGACACGTCGGTGCTGCGCAGCCAGGAGTTCTTCTACGGGCTGGAGCCCGAGCGGGAGTACGCCGTCGACATCGACACCGGTGTCCAGCTGCTCATCGAGCTCCAGGCGATCTCGGAGCCCGACGAGCGCGGCATGCGCACGGTCCTGATGTCGCTCAACGGCCAGCTGCGGCCGCTGTCGGTGCGCGACCGCGCCGTCGACACCGACGTCAAGGCCGCCGAGAAGGCCGACCGCGGCAACCCCGGCCACGTGCCGGCGCCGTTCGCCGGCGTGGTGACGCTGCAGGTCGGCGAGGGCGACCACGTCGAGGCGGGCGCGACCGTCGCGACGATCGAGGCCATGAAGATGGAGGCCTCGATCACCGCGCCGAGCGCCGGCACGGTGGAGCGGCTGGCGATCGGGGCGGTGCAGCAGGTCGAGGGCGGCGACCTGGTCGTCGTGCTGGGCTGATGACCCGCATCATCGGCGGCGTGGCCGGTGGGCGGCAGATCGCCGTGCCCCCGACGGGCACCCGCCCGACGGCGGACCGCGTGCGCGAGGCCGTGTTCTCCGCGCTCGAGGCGCGCGGCGCGATCGAGGACGCCGAGGTGCTCGACCTCTTCGCCGGTTCCGGCGCGCTCGGGCTCGAGGCGCTGTCGCGGGGAGCGTCGACGGCGGTGCTCGTGGAACGCGACCCGCGGGCCTGCGCGGTGATCCAGAACAACGCGCGCGTCGCGGGGGTGGCGGGCGCGCTGGTGCGCCGCTCGGCGGTGCTCGCCTACCTGCGCCGGACGCCGGGCCCGGTCGACCTCGTCTTCGTCGACCCGCCCTACGCCGACCCCGTCGACGACGTCCTCGCCCTCCTCCCGCGCTGGGTTCGCCCCCAGGGGGTCGTGGTGGTGGAGCGCGACACCCGGTCCCCGGCCCCGACCTGGCCCGAGGGCCTCGAACCCGACGGCCCCCGCACCTACGGCGAGACCACGATCCACCTCGCCACGGCGGCCTGACCCGGTGCGAGCAACGCGGCATTGCTGGCATCCGGAGCCAGGATCGCCACATGCTCGCTGACGCGACACGCCGGTTCGTCGGTCTCGTGATGCTCGTGCTCGCGTGTGCGGCGTGCACGGTCGGGGTGGAGCCGGAGCGCCCGGCCGCCGGGCCGCCGAGCGGCGAGCAGGTCGCGCGGGCGCTGCGGTTCGCCGCCCTGGCCCCGCTGCCCGCGGGGGCGGCTCCGGTGCGCCTGGAGACCCAGGGCGGGATCGACACGCAGGTGGTGCTCACGGTCCGGCTCGACCCCGCACCGTGGCTCGCGGCGTCGGGCCTGCGAGGCGACGGCGGACAGCAGCGGGTGCGCAATCCGGATGGCGCCCTCGTGTACCGGTCCGCGGTCGCGGGGCCGGGCGAGGTCACGGTCACCGCCTTCACGACCTGACCGCGCCGCGGACGGCGGATCCCCTCCGCGCCGGGGGACGGAGCGGCCCGCGGTGGCGGGCCGCACCCGATGGGCCGCCCGGAGCCACTTCGCCCGACGCGCCGTCGACGCCGCGTCGGGCGCCCGGGACCAGGGAATGCCGCGCTCCCGTGCGGCGGGTCGACATCCCCGGCCGCGGCACTCGACGACCGGACGCCGACGTCCGGCACCCCCGGAAGGACCCACGCCCATGACCGAAGCGCTCGGCATCGAGTCGATCGACCTGCACGGCTCCCTCGTCATCGGGGGGCGCCGGGTGCGGATCGACATCACGACCGAGGAGGAGGGGCCGGGGGAGCAGGACGGCTCCACCGGCGCCCTCGACTCCGGCGACGCGGACCAGGCCGTCGAGGCGACGGACGAGGAGCTCGAGGACACCGACGACGACGTCGAGGAGCCCGACGAGGACGCGGTCGCCGAGGCCGACGAGGACCGCGAGGACCTCGAGGACCTCGAGGACCTCGAGGAGGAGTCCGACGAGGGCCTCGAGGACACCGACGCCGCCGAGGACACCGACGCCGCCGAGGACACCGACGCCGCCGACGACGCCGACGAGGCGGTCGACGAGGACGAGGCGGTCGACGAGGACGAGGCCGTCGACGAGGACGAGGCCGTCGACGAGGACGAGGCCGTCGACGAGGACGAGGCGGTCGACGACGACGAGGCCGTCGACGACGACGAGGCCGTCGACGCGGACGACGCCGGTGGGGCCGACCAGGGCGTCGACGTCGGCGAGGCGGCGGCGAGCGAGGACCGCGGCGAGGACACCGGGGACGGCGAGGACGCGGAGCAGCAGGAGGGCGGGGAGCGCCAGGGCCTCGCCGGGCGGCTGCACCTGCGCCGTCGCCCGAAGGACGAGGAGTCGGGCGCGGACGAGCCGGCGCCGGAGTCGTCGCCGCGCTCGCGGCGCTCGAAGCGCCCCGAGGACACCCCGGACGCCGACCCGGGGCGGGGGACCGGGACGCGGCGGCGCCGGCCCAGCGGGTCGGGGGAGGCCCCGGCACGTCCCCGCGCCCCGCGCACGCCGCGGCGCTCGGAGGGCGACGAGGGCGGTCGCACGACGACGACGCGCCGGCGCCGCTCGAGCGAGTCCGGCAGCTGACGAGCGGCCCGGGCGGCCGGCCGCGTGCCGGCCGCCCGGGGCCCGGTCAGTCCTCGAGCCGGGCGAGGATCACCTCGTCCACCTGCACGTCGCGGTAGGTGACGTCACGGCGGACACGGTCGGGCAGGTTCACCCGCCGGCTCCCGGAGACCGTGGCGTCGATGCGGACCTCCGGGTCGTCGTGGAAGCGCAGCCGGCGGGCCCGCACGCGGCTGCGGAACTCGATGTCGGGCTCGCGGTCGTCGCTCATCCGGTCGCCCGGCGCTCGGCACGGGGGCGGCTCGTGGCGCCGAACCGCGGCGAGCGGCCGCCGCCCCGCCCGCCCTGGCCCCGCCCGCCCTGGTCCTGCTCGGCGGGTCGGTCGTCCGAGCCGCTGCCCGACCCGGTCGTCGACGCTGCTGCGTCGTCGCCGGCCTGGCCGACCGCGTCCCCGGCCTGCTCGCCGACCTGCCCGACGGCGTCGCCCGCCTGCTGGCCGAGCTCCCCGACCGCGCCCCCGGCCTGCTGGCCGAGCTCGCCCACCGCCTGTCCGGCCTGCTGGCCCAGTTCCCCGACGGCGTCGCCGACCCCCGAGCCGACCTCCTGCACCGCGTCCTGCGCGGTCCGGGCGATCGTCTCGAGGATCTGGGGGTTGCGGTCGATCGTGGTCAGGACGCGGTCGATGATCCCGGCGACCTCGTCCAGCCGGACCTTCAGCGTCGCCTCGGCCTGCACGCCGTCGATCTCCAGCGCCACCTTCCCGAGCTGGGCGTCGACCCCGACGTTGAGCTTGAGCAGGTTCAGCACCTCGGCCTGCAGGGACACCTTCGCCCGCAGGTCCTCCACCTCGAGGCCGATGTGTTCGACCTCGAGCCTGGGCACGTCCAGGTAGACGTCGGGCCGCGACGCGGCCTCGGCGCGGTGGCCGTCGCCGGAGCGGCGCGCGGCCGCCTCGGTGCCGTCCGCCGCGGACCTCGGCGGTGTGCGGCGGGTCGGTCGTCGGTCGTCCTCGGGGATGGGGATGCCTCCTCCGGTCGAGTCGGGGAGGTTCACCGCCGGGGACAGGGCCGGAAACGGCCCCGGTCGGCGCAGCTGGCGCGGCCGGGTGCGTGGGCCGGGAACATCCCGGGGGACCACGACCGTCCGAGGAGCACACACCGTCACCAGCAGCGGAGGCACGCCGTGCTCGTCGCACCCCACCCCGGACCACGGGCCCGCGCCCGGTCGCAGGCCGTCGCGGCGCTGTGGATCATCTCCGTCGTCGGGCTCTTCGGGGCCTGGTTCGGCGGCGGGCTCGCGGCGTGGGTCGACGACAGCTGCTACCGCCGGGCCTCGTCACCCGGGTGCTGGCCGGTCGGGCACGAGCTCTTCCTCCACGGCGGGCTGGTCTTCACCCTGCTCGGCGCGGCCTGCGCGGTCGTCGCGATCATCCGGGCCGACCGTCGCTGGGTGGCGGCCGCATGGTCGGTCTGGGGCGGCTTCTGCGCGGTCTGGTGGGGTCTGCTGCTCACGAGCTGATCGCCGCCAGGAACGCCTCGACGCCCTCGACGTCGACGTCGGGCAGACGCCGGCGTCGCCAGGCCGCCGGGGTCACCGCGGCGTGCACCTCGACGACACCGTCGGACCCGGTCACGCGCTGGGTCTCGCGGTACCCGCAGCGCCGCGACACCCGGCGGGACGCGGCGTTGCCCTCGGCGGCACCGGTCACGGCCCGCGCCATCCCGAGGTGGGCGAACGCCACCTCCAGCAGCATCAGTCGCACCCGCCGCCCGAGGCCCCGCCCCTGGTCGCCGCGGGCGAGCCAGGACGACGTGCGGGCCGTGCCCGCCGGGTCGTCCAGCTCGTGGGCCAGCACCGCGAGGCCCAGCGCGCGCCCGCCGTCGAGGACGGCGAACGGGGCCCGCCAGCGGGCCGGCGCCGGGGCCTCGCGCAGCCGCCACGCCCATTCCAGGAACCGGCGGGCGGCCGGCTCCCCGGTGACGTCCGGCCAGCCCAGGAGCTCGCCCTCGCGCCCGGGTGCGACCACCCCGCCCGGTTCCGCGACGACCTCGGCCAGCTCGAGCAGCTCCTCGTCGGTCGGCGCGACGAGGACCGTGCCCGCGTGCGCCACGCGCAGCCCGAACTGCGGGTAGAGCGCGGCGAGGTCGGCCCGCAGCAGATCGGCGTCCACGTGGAGGCATCCTGGCCCTCTGGAAAGATCGAGCACCATGACCATCGCCGTCTGCCCCGGCTCCTTCGACCCGGTCACCCTCGGGCACGTCGACGTCATCACCCGGGCCGCGGCGCTGTTCGACGAGGTCGTCGTGGCGGTGGCGGTCAACCCGGCCAAGCAGGGCCTGTTCACCGTCGACGAGCGCCGCGACCTGCTGGCCACGGCGCTCGACGGCGTCGGCAACGTCCGCACCGACGCGTTCTCCGGCCTCGTCGTGGACTACTGCCGGTCGATCGGGGCGGCGGCGCTGGTCAAGGGTCTGCGCTCCGCGACCGACTTCGGGTTCGAGGAGCCGATGGCGCAGATGAACCGGCACCAGACCGGCGTCGACTCGGTCTTCCTCATCACCGATCCCGCGCACTCGTTCGTGTCCAGCTCGCTGGTCAAGGAGGTCGCGCGCGGCGGCGGGGACGTCGCGGCGTTCCTCCACCCCGAGGTGCTGCGGCGGCTGCACGAGCGTCTCGGGCGCTGAGCGGGACCGGGAACGACACGCCGACGCCCGCGGGGAATGCCCGGGCTCGGTGATCGCCGGGCGCACACTGCTCGGCGTGTACCGCGTGTTCGAGGCGCTCGACGAGCTCGTGACCCTCTGCGAGGAGGCGCGCGGGCTGCCCATGACGAGCAACTGCGTCCTGCCCCGCGGCGACGTGCTCGAGCTCCTCGACGACGTCCGTGAGGCGATCCCCGGCGAGCTCGACGACGCCCAGGACGTCCTGGACCACCGCGACAAGCTCGTGGCCGACGCGACCGAGGAGGCCGAGCGCGCGCGGGAGGACGCCCGCGTCGAGGCCGACCGGCTCCTGGCCGAGACGCGCGAGCAGGCCCAGCAGATGATCGCCGAGGCCGAGCACGAGGCCGAGCGCACCGTCGGGCGGGGCCGTCGCGAGTACGCCGAGCTCACCGAGCGCGCGGAGGCCGAGGCCGAGCGGATGGTCGAGGCCGGCCGGCAGCACTACGAGCGCTCCGTCGCCGACGGGCGCGCCGAGCAGGCACGGCTCGTCGAGGCCCACGAGGTCACCCGCGCCGCCCACGCCGAGGCCGGCCGGCTCGTCGACGCCGCCACCGACGAGGCCGAGCGCCGCCGCACCGAGTGCGACCACTACGTCGACGGCACGCTGGCGGACTTCTCCGAGACGCTCGAGTCGGTGCTCGACACGGTCGGGCGCCACCGCCACGAGCTGCGGATGAGCGCCCCGTCCGGCGCCGTCGCCGCCGGCCCGCCCCGCGGCCGGGACGACCGCGACGAGCCCGACGACCGCGAGCCCGAGCTGCGCGACCACGAGCGCGAGGGGCGCCGGCCGCGGTGGAGCGAGCGGCTGAGCGAGCGCCTCGGGGCCTGACCCGGCTCGCGTAGACTGATCGGTCGGGTCCCGATCCGGGCCCGTCCCACGTCACCGAGCGGTGAGATGACAGGCGAGAACAAGCACCCCGCACCCACGCCGGCCACGACGAGCCCGTGGGTCGTCGACGTCGCGCGCGAGCTGCTGCGCCGGCCCGGCCAGATGAAGCTCCTGCAGCGCGACGTGCCGGCGCCCGAGGGCTTCGGGCTCGACATGATCGGCGTGCCCGTCGGCGCGCCCATCCACCTGGACCTCCGCCTCGAGTCGGTCATGGAGGGGGTGCTCGCCTCCGGCACCGTCGACACGGACGTCACCGGCGAGTGCTCGCGCTGCCTCGAGCCGTTCACCGAGCACGTCGGCGTCGAGCTCACCGAGCTGTACGCCTACCCGGACTCGGTGACCGACGAGACCGCCGACTCCGACGAGGTCAGCCGCATCGTCGACGAGCGCATCGACCTCGAGCCCGCGGTGCGCGACGCGGTCCTGCTGGAGCTGCCGGTGACCCCGCTGTGCCGCGAGGACTGTGCCGGCGTGGTGTCCCCGGACCCGGAGGCCTGGGCCTTCGTCCCGGCCGGGGAGGCTCGTGAGACAATCGATCCTCGCTGGGCCGCGCTGCAGGAGAAGTACGGCGGCACCGGCCGCAACGAGAACTAGGGAGTAGAGAACCGTGGCCGTCCCGAAGCGCCGGATGTCGCGCGCGAACACCCACGCCCGCCGCTCGCAGTGGAAGGCGTCGGTGCCGCAGCTGGAGGCGTGCCAGAACAAGGCGTGCGCCAAGCCGAAGCCGCCGCACGTGGCGTGCCCGCACTGCGGCCAGTACGCCGGCCGCCGGGCCGTCACCCCGGCCTGAGGCCGAGCCGCGCGGACGTGACGTGACGGCCACCAGCATCGAGGCGGCGGAGCCTCCCCAGGAGCCGACGCTCAGCGACGTGCTGCAGGTCGACCTCGACCCCGAACTGGTCGAGCTCGCCCTGACGCACCGGTCCTACGCCTACGAGCACGGTGGCCTGCCCACCAACGAGCGCCTGGAGTTCCTCGGCGACTCCGTCCTCGGCGTCGTCGTCACCGAGCGGCTCTACCGCGAGCACCCGGACCTCCCCGAGGGCCAGCTGGCGAAGCTGCGCGCGAGCGTCGTCAACATGCACGCGCTCGCCGGCGTCGCCCGCGAGCTCGGCCTGGGCGACCGTTTGCACCTGGGCCGCGGCGAGGAGCTCACCGGCGGGCGCGACAAGCCCAGCATCCTCGGCGACGCCGTCGAGGCGGTGCTGGGCGCGGTGCACCTCCAGCACGGCATCGAGACCTCCCGCCGGCTCGTGGAGCGCCTGTTCGGCGAGCTGCTGCGCACCGCGCCGCTGCTCGGCGCCGGGCTCGACTGGAAGACGAGCCTCCAGGAGCTCACCGCGGCGTCCGACCTCGGCGTGCCCGAGTACCGGATGGCCGAGGAGGGCCCGGACCACCTCAAGGAGTTCACCGCGACGGTCGTCGTCGCCGGGGTGGAGCGCGGCACCGGCGTGGGCCGCACCAAGAAGGAGGCCGAGCAGAAGGCCGCCCGCTCGGCGTACCAGTTCCTCGAGGGGGACGACGGGTCCTCGGGACGTGCCTGAGCTGCCCGAGGTCGAGGTCGTCCGGCGGGGCCTCGCCGAGCACGTCACCGGTCGGCGGGTCAAGTCCGTCGAGGTGCTCCACCCGCGCTCGGTGCGCCGCCAGGCCGGCGGGGCACCCGAGCTTGGTGAACGCCTGAGCGGCCGTGTCCTGCGCGCCGTGCGGCGGCGCGGCAAGTACCTGTGGGCGGAACTGGGCGAGCCCGACGGCGAGGCCGAGGCTGCCCTGCTCGCCCACCTCGGCATGAGCGGGCAGCTCCTCGTCCAGCCGGGCGACCGGCCCGACGAGAAGCACCTGCGCATCCGCCTGCGCTTCGACGACGAGGGTCCGGAGCTGCGCTTCGTCGACCAGCGCACCTTCGGCGGGCTGACCGTCACCGACGTGACCGGCCCGGACGCGCTGCCCGTGCCCGTCGCGCACATCGGGCGCGACCCGATGGACCCGGCGTTCGACGCCGAGGCCGCGGTCGGCGGGCTGCGGCGGCGTCGCACCGGGGTGAAGCGCGCGCTGCTGGACCAGACGCTGGTCTCGGGGATCGGCAACATCTACGCCGACGAGTCGCTGTGGCGGGCGAAGCTGCACTACGAGCGCCCGACGGCGACGCTCACCCGCCCCGAGGGCCGGCGGCTGCTGGCGGCGGCGTCGGAGGTCATGGGGGAGGCCCTGGCCGCCGGCGGGACGTCGTTCGACGCGCTCTACGTCGACGTCAACGGCGCCTCGGGCTACTTCGACCGCGCCCTGGCCGTCTACGGGCAGGAGGACCGCCCGTGCCCGCGGTGCGGGACGCCGGTGCGGCGCGCGCCGTTCATGAACCGGTCGTCGTACTGGTGCCCGGTCTGCCAGCCCCGCCCGCGGCGCCGCCACCCGTGAGTCAAGGGGTCTCGGCGCGGACGACGTCGAGGTTGCGGAAGGTCGGCGGGCCGTCGCAGACGCCCTGCATCTTGCCCGCGAACGCCGAGGTCACCGGGCTGTCGGAGTTGCGCTGCGCGGCCTCGACGCTGGGGAACTCGACGACCTCGACGTAGGTGTCGGCGCGGTCGCGGTCGCGGCCCATCACCATCCACCGTGCGGTGCGGTCGCCGCCGATCTCGGCCATCCAGCCGTCGATGAGGGCGTCCATCTCGTCGTAGGCCTGCGTGCGGAACTCGATGAGCTGCACGAACGCCCCCGCGCCCGTGGCCTGGGGCGCGTCGCGCAGGGCGCCGCGCAGGCCCTCCCGCAGCTCCGGGCCGTCCGTGTGGCCGTGCACGGCGACGGCGTGCGCGGCACCGGCCTCGAGGACCTCGTCCTCCTCGCCGGTCAGGGTCAACGTGCAGCCGCTGTCGCTGGGCACCTCGCGGCAGTCGAGCATCCGGCGCATGACGGGCCTCCTCCGGGTCGTGGCCCACCAGTGAAGCGCCGCGTGCGGCCCGTGCTCGATACGGAGGACTCCGTAGGCCAACAGGGTGACGACGGTGTCCGCGAGGCCTGGACGGTACGACACTCGGTGACCCGCCGACCGGCCGTCGGAGTGCCCATGTCCGCCGAGCGCGCCCTCGACGCGGCGCTCGACGTCGCCGCCGCGGCCGTCTCCGTGCGCGGGGCCGCGGACCTCGACGCCGGCCTGTGGCCCCGGCTCGCCGCGCTCGTCGCGACCGACACCCTGACCGGCACCGGCTTCGACGGCCGGGCGTGGTCGTGGCCGCCCGGGAGGACGGGGGCGGGGCGTCACCGCGCCGGGCTCGTCCTGCGCCGCGAGGGCACCGAGGCCCGGGTCGTCGTGCACCGCGCCCGCCGAGGCTTCGACGACCGCGAACGGGCGCTGTTGCTGCTCGTGCGCCCGCACGTCGCCGACGCGCTCTGGCGCGCCGCGCACGGGCCGTCGTGCCGCGGCCTGACCGCCCGGGAGCGCGCGGTGGTGGCCGGCGTCGCGCGGGGCGCCACCGACGCCGCGATCGCGCACGAGCTGGGCATCAGCCGGCGCACGGTCGGCAAGCACCTCGAGAACGCCTACGCCGCCCTCGGCGTGCACGACCGCACGTCCGCGGCGCTGCGCCTCGCGACACCGCCGGGCTGAGGGTCACCCGCCGCGCAGCGAGCGGCGGATCTCCTCGAGCTTGTCGCGGGCCGCGGCGTCGTGGTCGGCCTCGCGCTCGGCGCGCTCCCGGCTTGCGGCGCTCTCGTTCGCCAGCTCCTCGGCGCCCATCGCCGTGGCCGCCCGGCGCTCGATCGTCTCGCGGACGTGGTCGAACGTCGGCACACCGTCGTCGGTGTAGCCGCTGGGTGCCGGGTCGGGCTCGGTCATGACGCCAGGCTACGGGCGTCGCCGCGCCACCGGGGACACGTCGGGCCCCGCACCGGTGGGTGCGGGGCCCGGGACGTGCGATCTCGCTGGGGGTCGCTCAGGCGCGCGGCGAGGACTCCATCAGCCGCTTGAACTCCTCCAGCGCCTTCTCGATCTTCTTCTGCGGGTCGGCGAAGAGCTTGGCGCCCAGGTCGCCGACGGCGCCGCCGGGGGTGGTGACGTGGAGGCTGACCTCGACGCCGGTGGTGTCACCGTGCGGGTCGAAGCGCACGGCGCCGCCGGTCTCCACGTGGTTGTTGCTCTCCTCGAGCGACTTCCACGCGATCTTGCGGTCGGTCTCCTCGTCGATGATCTTGGCGTCCCACTCGATGGACTTGCCGAGCGGGCCGTCCACCGTCCAGTGCGTGACGTCGGCCTGGCCGCTCTTCGGCTCGACCGACCGGACGTCGTCCATGATCTGGGGCAGGTGGGTCAGCGGCCGCCACCACTGGTAGCACTGCGCGGCCGGGGCGTTGACCTCGAGGTAGTGGGTCGCGGTAGCCATGGGTCCGGGTTGACGACGCGCCGGGGACGGCAAACGGCCGGTGCTGCGACACGACACACCCACCGAACCGATCCCGAGGACGTTTCGGGCTCGCTACCGCGCCGTCGGGTCGTCGAGCACCCACACCCCGGGGCGGTCGGGGTCCGGGTCGTAGCGGCACACCGCGCCGGTGGTCACGGTGTCGGTCAGGTAGCGGCCGGTCGCCGGGTCGACGGCGGCGACGCGCTCGACGGCGCCGGCGATCGCCTTGCGCACCGCCACGCGGGCACGCTCGGCGGCGCCGCCCGCCCGGCGCGGGCGTCCGCCCAGTCCGGTCGCGGCGCGGACCTCGGCGAGCACGGCCTCACGCTCGTCGTCGAGACGCCCCACGCGTCCGGCGTCGGCCCGGGCCGCAGCCTCGTCGCGCTCGGCGTCGATCTCGGCGAGCCGTGCGCGGTAGGCCGCCAGCGCCCGGCGGTCCAGCGTCGGGCCGAGGTCGCCCTCCGCGACGCCGCGGCCGGGATGGCCGGCGGCGGCGTCGGCCAGCTCCAGCGCCGGGACGCCCTGCCCCGGCCGGGCCAGCAGGACCCGCAGGTGGTGCAGGCCCCGCGCCTCGCGCAGCGCGCCCAGGGACCCTTCGCGCCCGACCCACCAGACCCGGTCAGGGCCCGGCCACAGGTGCCGTCGCACCGGCGCGGGCACGGGCGTCGTCCGTGGATCCGGCACGGCCGGGCCGAGCCCGCGCAGCCACCACCGCGCCCCGAGCCGGCGGTAGGCGGCCGCGGCGGCGTCCGCGGCGCTCTCGGCCGCCACGTCGTTCCCGAGGGCCCGGTGGGCCGAGGCGAGGACGTCGTCGACGACCCCGACGAACGCCACGCCCGCGTTGACGACGCCCCGCCCCGCGTAAGGGCCCAGCCGCTCGACCGCTGCGGCGACGACGTCGCGATCGCCGACGGCGACGGCGACGGACGCCAGCGAGGTGATGACGAGCAGCCAGTCGACGTCGCGGGGGACGCCGGCGAGATCGGCGCCGGCCAGCTCGTCGAGGAGGTGGCGGGCGCGGTCGTGCTCGCCGACCTCGGCCCACATCGCCGCTCCCTCGGCGGCGATCGACCCGATGCCCTCGGCCAGGCCGAACTCGACGAAGGCCGCGGCCTCGCGCGCCAGCGCCGCGAGGTCGCCCTCCTGGCGAGCGATCCCGGCCGCGAGTTCGTGGTCGACCGCCGCCGTGTCGGCCTCCCCGGCGGCCTCCCCGGCGGCGACCGCCTCGCGCCGGGCGGACCGGGCGGTCGGGAGGTCGCCGGTGACGAGGGCGAGCGCGCCGCGTCGGGCGGCGGCGAAGAAGCGCGCGCGGTCGGCGCCGGACTCCGCGGCCAGGAGGTCGAGCGCGCGGACCTGGCGCCGCGCCGCGGTCGCGTCGAGGTCCTCCCACGCCACCGTGAGCCGCCAGAGGTGCGCCGACATCCGCGCCTCGACGTCGGTGAGGTGGGCGACGGTGTCCTCGAGACGCGCGGTGATGCGTCGCCGCGCCGCGAGGTCGTCGGGGCCCCAGTGCACGAGCAGCTGGGCGTCGAGCGCCGTGGCGAGCAGCGCGGGGTCGGGGCGCTCCTCGGCCGCGGCGAGGGCCTCGGCGGCGAACCCGGCCGCACGGCCCGGGTCACCCCCGTAGGCCCACGCGCGGGCCAGCGCGACGGCCAGCCGGGCGCGGGGCACGCCCTGCGCCCGGTCGTAGGCCTCGTGGAGCAGGGCCGGCGTCCGGCCGGGCACCGTGCCGAAGCCCCGATCGCCCACGCGGGCCAGGAGCGCCTCGACCTCGGCGTCCGGCACGTCGGCCGGCCCGGCGGCCGACTCCGTCACGCCCGGGATGCTAGGCCCGGCGAGGCCGGTCAGGGCCGCAGCAGCGACACCGCCGTCGCGTGCTCGGCGACACGGGCGGCGTCCCAGTCCCCGGTGCAGTACACGGCGAGCTCGACGATCCCGTCCGCGCCGACGTCGGCGCGGAACAGCTCCCGGCAGCACCAGCGCTCCCCGTCGTCGTCCCAGACCTCCTCGACCTCGAGGACGAACCCCGTGGGCGTGGGGTCGACCCGGCGGCGCGGGACGCGGCCGCGGGCCGGGTGGCCGGACCGGCGCAGTGCCACGGCGTCGTCCACGCCCCGGGCCTGCAGGCGCCAGCGCGGGAGCACGAGGTCGCAGAACACGTCGGGGGCGAACAGCCCCGGCTCCGGCTCCCCGGACTCGAGGAAACGCACGAGGCCGTCGGCGAGGGCCGTCCGTCGGTCGGTCGCTGGGTCGGTCGCCGGGTCGGTCGCTGGCGCGGGTGTCGCGTGGGCCTGGCGGGTGCGGAGCACGGTGGCCTCCTGGCTCTCGGGGTCGGACACCCTCGGAGGCGTGACCTCGCGGGTCACGATGTGACGTCGAGGTACCGTCATCGGCGGAACGCGTCGCCCCCCACCCACCGAGGCCGCTCACGTGCACCTCAAGAGCCTCACGCTGAAGGGCTTCAAGTCCTTCGCGTCGTCGACGACGCTGCGCTTCGAGCCCGGCATCACGGCCGTGGTGGGGCCCAACGGCTCGGGCAAGTCCAACGTCGTCGACGCCATCAGCTGGGTGCTCGGCGAGCAGGGGGCCAAGGCCCTGCGCGGCGGCAAGATGGAGGACGTCATCTTCGCCGGCACGTCGGGGCGCGCCCCGCTGGGCCGGGCCGAGGTCACGCTCACGATCGACAACGGCGACGGCGCGCTGCCCATCGACTACGCCGAGGTGTCGATCACCCGGCGGGTGTTCCGCTCCGGCGCCGGCGAGTACGAGATCAACGGCAGCAGCTGCCGCCTGCTCGACGTCCAGGAGCTCCTGTCGGACTCCGGCATCGGCCGCGAGCTGCACGTGCTGGTCGGCCAGGGGCAGCTCGACGCGATCCTGCAGTCGCGGCCCGAGGAGCGGCGGGCGTTCATCGAGGAGGCCGCCGGGGTCCTCAAGCACCGCAAGCGCAAGGAGAAGGCGCTGCGCAAGCTCGAGGCGATGCAGGCCAACCTCACGCGCCTCGCGGACCTCACCACCGAGCTGCGCCGCCAGCTCAAGCCGCTGGGCCGCCAGGCCGAGATCGCGCGGCGGGCGCAGACCATCCAGGCCGACCTGCGCGACGCCCGGCTGCGCCTCGCCGCCGACGACCTCGTGACACTGCGCTCCACCATCTCCCGCGAGCAGGCGGACGAGGACGCCGCCCGCCGGCGGCGCGACGAGACCGAGCGGGCCCTGGCCGAGGTCGGCGAGCGGGTCGGCGCGCTCGAGGCGGCGCTCGAGGCGGCGACGCCGGCGCACACCCGCGCCCAGGAGGGCTGGTACCGGCTCTCGGCGCTCCAGGAGCGCCTGCGCGGCACGGTCGCGCTCGCCGCCGAGCGCCACCGCCACGTCGCCACGGCCGAGGACGCGCCGGCCGGGCCGGACCCGGACGAGCTCGAGCGCCGCGCCGACGAGGCGGAGCGCCACGAGACGGCGCTGGACGCCGAGGTCGCCGAGGCCCGCGCGGTGCTCGAGGGGCACGCCGAGGGCCGCGAGCGCGCCGAGGACGCGCTGACCACCGCCGAGCGCCGCCTCGCCGCGGCGACACGGGCCGCCGCGGACCGTCGGGAGGGCGTGGCCCGGCTGGCCGGCCAGGTCGAGACGCTGCGGGGGCGGCTCGCGTCCTCGGTGGAGGAGCTCGAACAGCTCGACGCGTCGCTCACCGAGGCCCGCGAGCGCGCCACCGTCGCCCGGGAGGAGCTGGGGGAGGCCGAGGAGGCCGCACCCCTCGCCGACGCCCCGTCCACGGAGGCGCCGGCCGAGCCGTCGGTGGCCGGCGGCGACCCCGACATCGACCCCGAGGCCGCGCTCGACGCGGCCGTCGAGCGTCACGAGGCCGCGCGGGCCGCCGTCGACGCCGCGGGGGCGGCGCACCGCGACGCCGAGCGCGACCGGGCCCACTGGCAGGCGCGCACCGACGCCCTCGCCCTCGGCCTCACCCGCCGCGACGGTGCGGGCGCCCTGCTCGCGGCCGCGGAGCGGGTGCCCGGCGTGCTGGGGTCGGTGGCTGCGCTGCTGCGCGTGACGCCCGGCGACGAGGACGCGGTGACCGCCGCGCTGGGTCCGGCCGCCGACGCCGTCGAGGTCCGCCTGCCCGACGCCGTCGCCGACGCGCTGGCCGAGCGGCACGCCTCCGAGGGCGGGCGGGCGGGGCTGCTGGTCGGGGGCGGTGCCGGCGCCGGGCAGCAGGGCGAGGCCCCGGGCGGGACGCGCTGGGCCGCGGACCTCGTCCGCGCGCCCGATGACCTCGCCGGCGCGGTCGCGCGCGTGCTCGCCGGGATCGTCGTCGTCGACGACCTCGACGCCGCCCGGGCCGTCGTCCGCGAGCACCCGCACCTGCGGGCGGTCACCCGCACCGGCGACCTGCTGGGCGCCGACTGGGCCGCGGGCGGGCCGTCGGGCAACCAGAGCCTGCTCGAGATGCAGGCGGCCGCGGACGAGGCGGGCGACCGGCTCGCGGCCGCGCAGCGGCACGTCGCCGAGGCCGACGCGCGGCTGGAGGCCGCCCGCGAGGCGGAGTCGGCGGTGCGCGCCGAGGGCGACGTCGCCCGGCCGCGCCGCGACGACCGCGGGCGCGCCGACGTCGCTGAGCAC
>NZ_BAABHO010000055.1:0-43632 GCF_039542135.1 Actinomycetospora chlora | reverse complement strand
AATCAGGATTCCAACTCCTTGGCTCACAGAACGACATGGCTACGATCCGACTTGAGCTACACGGCGACCGCCGCGGCGCGCGCGACCGCGAGCGAGCGCTGGGCCCGGCCGTGCGCGCCGCCTCCACCGACGCGCTCGACCGCGTGCTCGAGCCCGTTGCCGCGACGCTGTCGCGGATGGAGCGGCAGATGGCGGGCGCCGAGCGCGACCGGGAGGCGGCGTTCGCGGCCCTGCGCGAGCACGTCGGCGACGTGGCGGCGAGCGCGCGCGGCGTGGCCGGGGAGACCCGGGCGCTGGCCGGCGCCCTGCGCTCCCCGCACGTCCGCGGGCGGTGGGGCGAGCTGCAGCTCGAGCGGGTGGTCGACCTCGCCGGCATGGTCGAGCACTGCGACTTCACCCGGCAGGCCCACGTCCGCGGCACCGACGACGACGGCGCCCAGCGTCCCGACCTCGTGGTGCACCTGGCCGGGGGCAAGCAGGTGGTCGTGGACGCCAAGGTCCCGTTCACGGCCTACCTCGAGTCCACCGAGGCCCGCGACGACGACGCCCGCCGCGAGCGCGTCGCCGTGCACGCCAAGCAGGTCCGCGCGCACGTCGACGCCCTCGGCGCGAAGGCCTACTGGCGGCGGTTCGACCCGACGCCGGAGTTCGTGGTGATGTTCGTGCCCGGCGAGGTGTTCCTCTCCGCGGCGCTGGAGGCCGACCCGGCGCTGCTCGAGCACGCGTTCGGCGTCCACGTCGTGATCGCGACCCCGACGACGCTCATGGCCCTGCTGCGCACCGTCGCCTACGCGTGGCGGCAGGAGGCGCTGGCGCGCAACGCCGCGGAGGTGCACGCCCTCGGGCGCGAGCTGCACGGTCGGCTCGCGACGCTGTCGGGCCACCTCGCGCGGCTGGGCCGGTCGCTGGACGGCAGCGTCCGGTCGTTCAACGAGACGGTCAGCTCGCTGGAGTCGCGGGTGCTCGTCAGCGCGCGCCGCTTCGCCGACCTGTCGGTGACGACGGCGGATCTCGAGGCGCCCGAGCAGGTCGAGCGCCGCCCCCGGGAGCCGGCCGACGGCGGGTGAGCGGGGGTGATCGGCGGGGGCGGGTCCTCCGGTCCGGTGGTCCACGTCACGACGTGCGCCCGCTGCCCGTGGCGGTGGGGCGGTGTGGCGTGGGTCGCCCGCTAGCGTTGTGGGGTGACCAGCACACGGGACAGCGATCCCGGGGCCGCAGCGGCGGGAGCCGTCGGCCCCGGCGAGCGCTCCGCGGTCCGGTCACTGCGCGGGCTGCGGTGGTGGGGCTCCCTCGCCCTGGGCGCCGCGCTCACCGCGGCGGGCATCGCGATCGACCTGCTGACCGCGGGCGAGCTCGGCGTGGTGTTCACCGCGTGCTTCGCCGGCGGCTGCATCCTCGCGACCGCCTGGGCCCGGCGCGACTCGCTGTTCGTCCCGCTGGTGCAGCCCCCGCTGCTGCTGGCCGTCGGCGTGCCCGTGGTCGTGGTGGCGACCGGGTCGCTGCCGCGCTCGGGTGGCACGGCCTCGACGCTGCTGGCGATCGGCGGCCCGCTGGTCAACGCCTTCCCGACGCTCGCCATCACCACGGCGATCTGCCTGGGGCTCGGCTTCGTGCGGTCCCGCCTCGAGCCCTACCAGCGCCCCGAGGACGAGCTCGACCCGGACGCCCGCCCCGCCCGCCCGCCGCGCGAGCCCCGCGACCGGCCGCCCCGCGACCGCGACCCGCGCGACCGGCCCCCTCGCGACCGGGACCCCCGCGACCGCGACCCCCGCGACCGGCGTCCGCGCGAGCCCCGCGATCCCAGAGACCGGGACCGGGACCGGGACCGGGACCGGGACCGGGACCGGGACCCCCGCGACCGCGACCCGCGCGACCGGGACCCCCGGGGCCGGGAGCCCCGCGACCCGCGCGACCGGCCCCGCAAGGTCGAGATGCGCCCCGTCCGCCGCCCGGCGGACGACCGCCGGCGGCCGGTGCGCCCCGACGACCCGGACGACGAGTTCGGCCCCGGCGTGCGCCGGGTCCCCCGCCGTGTCGACGGTCCCGACCCCCGGTAGCCCTCAGCAGCCCGCGTACTCGTCGCGGCGCAGGAGCATCGCGCCGAGCATCGTCACGAACATCAGCACGTGGCCGCCGAGCATGACGGTGTCGCCGGTGACCAGCCCGAACCCGTAGGGCACGAGCAGCAGCACGAACGGCGCGCACATGGCGACCGACATCTCCGCGATCGGTCGGACGCCGTGGCGGCGGATCGCCATCCAGGCGGCCATGCCGATGGTCATGTCGGCGGCCATGACCAGGGCGTGCACGGCCGGCATCGCGGCCCACGCCGCGGGGGTCAGCGGCATCAGCAGCGCCATGCCCACGGCCATCGCGACGACCATCTCGAGGTAGTGCCGGGCGAAGCGCAGCGCCCGGCGGCGGGATCGGGGAGCGGTGGCGGGGGTGGCGGCGGTGGTGGTCATGGCGGTCCTTCCACGGTGCGTTCGGCGACGAGGACGAGCCTCGTTCCCGCACGGGCCGTGGTCAGGTGCCGGACGTCATGCCCTCCGGTCACGACCTACAGGAGGTCGAGCGCCCGGGCCCGCAACGCCGCCTGCGTGCGGTCCCGCGCGCCGAGCTTGCCGAGCACGTTGGTGACGTGGTTCTTCACCGTGCCCTCGGCGAGGTGCAGCGTCCCGGCGATCTCGCGGTTGCTGCGGCCGTCGGCGAGCAGGCGCAGGACGTCGGACTCCCGCTCCGAGAGCGGCACGACCAGCGGCTGCGGGCGCGGCGCGGTGTCCTCGGCCGGAAGCCGGGCCACGCGCGCCACCACCTTCGCCGCCACCGACGGCTCCAGCACCGAGCCCCCGGCCGCCGCGGTCTGCACCGCCTCGACGAGCCGGGCCGACGACACGTCCTTGAGCAGGTAGCCGACCGCCCCGGCCCGCAGCGCGGCGAAGACGTCCTCGTCGTCGGCGAAGGTGGTCAGGGCGATGACGCGCACGCCGGGGTGCTCCACGCGCAGCCGCCGGGTGGCCGCGATGCCGTCGAGCACCGGCATGCGCAGGTCCATGAGCACGACCTCGGGCCCGAGCTCGCCGACGCGGTCGAGGGCCTCCTGCCCGGTGCCCGCCTCCCCGACCACGACGATCTCGTCGCGCACCGAGAGCAGGGTCGCCAGCGCCTCGCGGAACAGGGCCTGGTCGTCGACGAGGAGGACGCGCACCGGCCGGTCGCTCACGCCGGCACCTCCACGGTCAGCGCGCACCCGCCGCCGGGGGCCGGTGCCAGGTCGAGACGCCCGCCGAGGCCCTCCGCCCGTTCGCGCAGCCCGAGCAGCCCGACCCCGTCGCCGGAGGGCGCCCCGCGGCCCCGGCCGTCGTCGCGGACCTCCACGCGCACGGCGTCCGCGGTGAAGTCGAGCACCAGCTCCGCGCGGCTCGCGTCCGCGTGCTTGCGCACGTTGGTCAGCCCTTCCTGCGCGGCGCGGAACAGGGCCTCGCGGGCGGGATCCGGCACGGGACGCTCGACGCCGGCGACGGTCAGGCGTGTCGGCACCCCGGCCGCGGACGTCTCGTCCGCCAGCCCGGTCAGGGCCTCCACCAGCGGCGGGACGGCCCGCGGCTCGCGCAGGGCGCCCACCGACCGGCGCACCTCGGCGAGGGCCTCCCGCGACTGGTCCTCGGCCTTCGCCAGCACCCCGTCCACCCCCGCGGACCCGGAACCCAGCAGGGCGCGCGCCGCCCGGAGCTGCATCTGGACGACGGTCAGCGAGTGTCCGAGCCCGTCGTGGATGTCGCGGGCCACCCGCAGGCGTTCGGCCTGCGCGGCCTGGTCCCGCAGCTGCTGGTGGGCGGCGTCCAGCGCGCGGCGCATCGCCTGCTCGCGGCGCAGCAGCTCGGTGATCACCGCGGCGAACACCACCGCGACGAGCGTGCCCAGGCCCTCGCGCAGGCCCTCGAGGAACGGCATACCCGTGTGGACGAAGGGCACCATCGAGATGACGACGACGGTCGCGGGCAGCGGGAGCAGCAGCACGCACTGGCTGACGAGCACGACGAGGAACAGCGTCGGGCCGACGCCGGGCGCGAGGGCGAACACGACCGACGCCAGCACCAGCCCGACGACCACGTACACCGCCGACAGCCAGCGCCGCTCCCGGCCCTGCACCCACCGGAACCCGAGCGTGGCCAGCAGCACGAACGCCCCGGCCAGGGGCAGCACCGCGACCGGGTCGCCGCCGCCCACCACGCCGAGCACGACGGTGAGCAGCGCACCCCCGGTGAGCAGCGTCAGGGCCAGCAGCACGCGCCCACCGTGGCGCGCCGCGGCCCGGAACTCAACGCACGGATTGCGGTGCCATGTCCCGTTTGAGCTCGCGGGGCAGCGAGAAGGTCAGCTTCTCGTTGGCCGTGGTGATCTCCTCGACCTCGGCCCAGCCGCGGTCGGCCAGCCAGTGCAGCACGTCGCCGACGAGGATCTCGGGCACCGACGCGCCGCTGGTGACCCCGACCGTCCGGACGCCCGCGAGCCACGCCTCGTCGATCTCGCCCGCGTGGTCGACCAGGTGGGCGTCGTCCGCCCCGGCCTGCAGCGCGACCTCGACCAGGCGCACCGAGTTCGAGGAGTTCCGCGAGCCGACCACGAGCACGAGGTCGCACTCCGGCGCCATCTGCTTCACCGCGACCTGGCGGTTCTGCGTGGCGTAGCAGATGTCGTCCGAGGGCGGGTCGGCCAGCGACGGGAACCGCTCGCGCAGCGCCCGCACCGTCTCGAGCGTCTCGTCGACCGACAGCGTCGTCTGCGAGAGCCAGATGACCTTCTCGGGGTCGCGCACGGTGACGCCGGCCACGGCCGACGGCCCGTCGACGAGCTGGACGTGCTCGGGCGCCTCGCCCGCGGTGCCCTCGACCTCCTCGTGGCCCTCGTGGCCGATCAGGAGGATGTCGTAGTCGTCGCGGGCGAACCGCTTGGCCTCCTGGTGCACCTTCGTGACCAGCGGGCAGGTGGCGTCGACGGTGCGCAGCTCGCGGGCCGCGGCCTCGGCGTGCACGGCCGGCGAGACACCGTGCGCCGAGAACACGACCGTCGCGCCCTCGGGCACCTGGTCGGTCTCCTCGACGAACACCGCGCCGCGCTCGGCCAGGGTGTTCACGACGTGGCGGTTGTGCACGATCTCCTTGCGGACGTACACCGGGGCGCCGTAGGTCTCCAGCGCCTTCTCCACCGCCACGACGGCACGGTCGACGCCGGCGCAGTAGCCACGGGGCTTCGCGAGCAGGACGCGGAGGCCCTGCTCGCCGGGGTGCTCGGTGGACATGCCCCCAGCCTACGGGCGGCGGACGTCACGGACCGGTCGCGGACGAGGTGGTCGTGGCCGTTCGCACATCTTCCGCACACTGCTGGCACGCTGTGTCGCATGAGTGCGCTGCCGTTCCCGGTGCGGGTCGCCGCCGGTCTCGTCGTCACCGCCGTCGAGGAGGCCAAGGATCTCCCGCGGACGGTGGCCGGTCTGCCCATCACCGCCGTCAGCCGGGTGCTGCAGCTGACGATGCGGGCGCAGCAGGTCGTCACCGAGCTGGCGATCAAGGGAGACACCGCGCTGGACGGGATGCGCCCGGTCGAGGAGGCCCCGTCGTGGGCCCGCTTCGACGACGACCTGCCTGACGACCGGGTGGACGCCCTGCCCAGCGGGTTCGGCGGCTACGAGGTCGACGACACGTCGCTCGAGCACTCCGACCTCGCCGGCGCCCCGCGCCGCACCAACGGGCACGGGCCGGCGCTCGGCATCGTCGGGGAGGCCGGGGAGACGGCCTCGGTGACGCCCGACGCCCTGCCCGGCTACGAGACGATGACCATCGCCCAGCTGCGCGGCAAGCTGCGCTCGCTGTCGATCGAGCAGGTCGGCGAGCTGCTCGAGTGGGAGCAGGCGCACGCCGACCGGCCGCCGTTCGTCACGATGCTGTCCAACCGCATCGCGACGATGAAGGCCGAGTCCTGACCCGGCACCCGTGACCACCCCGCCCGCCACCAGCGCCGAGGAGCCCTGGCCGGTCCGGACGGTCGCGCGCAAGATCCAGGCGTGGATCGACCGGCTCGGCGCGGTGTGGGTGGAGGGCCAGCTCACGCAGGTCACGGCCCGGCCGGGGACCGGCACGGCCTTCCTCGTCCTGCGTGACCCGGCCGCCGACGTCTCGCTCAACCTGACGGCGTCGACGGCGATGGTCCGCGGCGCCGTGCCGCCGCTCGCCGAGGGCGCGCGCGTCGTCGTGCACGGCCGCCCGTCGTACTTCTTCGGGCGCGGCACGCTGTCGCTGCGCGTCGACGAGATCCGCCCGGTCGGGGTCGGTGAGCTGCTCGCGCGCATCGAGCGGTTGCGGGCGCTGCTGGCGGCGGAGGGGCTGTTCGACGCCGCGCGCAAGCGCCGCCCGCCGCGTTTGCCGCGCTGCGTGGGGCTCATCACCTCGCGGGCCAGCGCGGCGGAGCACGACGTGGTCACGGTGGCGACGTCACGGTGGCCGGCCGTGCGCTTCCGCACCTGCAACACGCCGACCCAGGGCGCCCAGGCCGTCCCGGAGATCCTCGACGCCCTCGGCGCGCTGGACCGGGACCCCGAGGTCGAGGTGATCGTGCTCGCCCGCGGCGGCGGCAGCGTCGAGGACCTGCTGCCGTTCTCCGACGAGGCCCTGTGCCGCGGGGTGGCCGCCTGCCGCACGCCCGTCGTCTCGGCGATCGGCCACGAGCCCGACACCCCGCTCGTCGACCACGTGGCCGACGTCCGCGCCGCGACCCCGACCGATGCCGCGAAGCGGATCGTCCCCGACCTCGCCGAGGAGACCGCGTACCTCGGGGCGCTGCGCCGCCGGATGCACCGCGCCCTGCACGCCTGGGTCGAGCGGGAGGACGCCACGCTCGCCGCGCTGCGCCGCCGCCCCGTCCTCGCCGACCCGCTGGGCCCGATCGCGGCCCGCGAGGACACCGTCGCCGCCCTGCGCGGCCGCGCCCGCCAGGTGGTCGAGGCGGGCCTGACCGCCCGCGAGGCCGACCTGCGCCACCGCCGCGCGTCCCTGACCGCCCTCGGCCCGGCGGCGACCCTCGCCCGCGGCTACGCGATCGTGCAGCACGGGGACGCCGTGGACGCGCCCGTCGTCCGCTCGGCCGCCACCCCGTCCGCCGGCGACGCGCTGCGGGTGCGCCTGGCCGACGGTGCCGTGCACGCCGTCGTCACCGAGGGGTCAGGATGACGCCGTGACGGAGAGCGAGCCGGGCTACGAGGAGGCGCGCGACGAGCTCGCCGCGGTGGTGGCGAAGCTCGAGGCCGGCGGGCTGGGCCTCGAGGACTCGCTGGCGCTGTGGGAGCGCGGCGAGGCGCTGGCGCGGCTGTGCGAGCGCCACCTCGCCGGGGCCCGCGAGCGCGTCGAGGCCGTGCTGCACGAAGCCGGCGCCGACGACGAGGGCTGACCCGGCCGGCGACACCCACCGCGACACCCCGCCCCGAGTCCCCCCTGCGGCGGGGCGTGATGGCGCAGACTCGACGCCCATGAGCAGCCCGTCGAGCCCCGGGGCCGGTGAGGGCGTCGACCGCGCGGTCGCCGGCGCGCACGCCGACTACCACCGCGAGATCCAGCAGCACGGCGAGCCCGACGGCCTCGTCGACGACGTCGTCACCTACCGGATGCTCGCGCCGCACCTCATGCGCACGCTGCTGTTCCTCGTCGCCCCCACGGTGCTGCTGCTGATCAAGTTCGTGATCGACTACCTGGCCGCGATGTCGTCGCCCGACGACCTCACCGACGTCGTCTCGACGCTCCTGGGCCTCCTCGTCGTCGTGCTCTACCTGGCCGGGATCGCCTCGTTCTTCGCGCCCGCGAAGGAGCCGATCGCCGAGCACGCCCGGCTGCTGGAGGGTCGCGGCGACGCCGCCACCGGCGCGTTCGATCACGTCCGGGCGGCGGCCGCGGCCCGCCGGAGCCCGGCCGACGTCCGCCCGTCGACGGTCGCGGGCGTCCCGGTGCTGCTGTTCAGCCAGTACAGCGAGCGGGCGATGCTGCTCGTCCAGCCCTACGGCCGCGACCTCTACGTGGGCTGGACGATGTGGCGCTCCCGCTCCACGGCGACCCTGCTGCTGCACTTCCTGCGCGACACCTTCGGGCGCTTCGCCCCGGCCCCGCGCTTCTCCGCCGAGCTGCGCGCCGCCGCGACGCGGGCCCTGCGCGAGAGCGTGCACTCGCTCGCCCGCGAGGGCGTCGCCGCGGCGCTGGCCCTCCCCGAGCAGGCCCCGACCGCGCCGCCGCCATCCCAGCCGTTCCAGCCGGCCGCCCCGCACGCCGGGTACGACGCCCGTTCCGGGCCCCCCACCGGCGGCTGGTCGACCCCCGCGGCGCCCGAGGCCCTGCCCACGCCGGGGCCCGACCACCAGCACTGGACCGGCGGCCACCCGGGCCCGCGCGAGGGCGAGCGCGTCGGGGTGCGCCGGGACGAGCACCGCGGCGAGCGCCCCACCGACCGCACCGAACGCCGGGACGAGCCCGTCGACGAGTGGGGGCCGCCGCCGCGCGACCGCTGGTGAGCTGTCGCTCGGGACCGGCACCGGGACCCCCGGTTCTGCGAGGATGGCGGTCCCGACGAGCCGGGTAGCCCCGCGCCGACCCCGCGCGCCGTGCCCGACCCCGGCCGTCCCGTCCACCCCACGGAGGTGCACCCGGTGAGCTCGCAGGAACCCGCCCGCGCCGTCCGGCGTCCCGAAGCGCCCGACCGCAACCTCGCGCTCGAGCTCGTCCGGGTCACCGAGGCCGCCGCCATGGCCGCGGGCCGCTTCGTCGGCCGCGGTGACAAGAACGGCGGCGACGGCGCGGCGGTCGACGCGATGCGCAAGCTCATCGGGTCGGTCTCGATGCGCGGCACCGTCGTCATCGGGGAGGGCGAGAAGGACGAGGCCCCGATGCTGTTCAACGGCGAGGAGGTCGGCAACGGCGACGGGCCGGAGGTCGACGTCGCGGTCGACCCAGTGGACGGCACGACGCTCATGGCCAAGGGCATGCCGAACGCGCTGGCCGTGCTCGCGGTCGCCGAGCGCGGCGCGATGTTCGACCCGTCCGCCGTGTTCTACATGGAGAAGCTCGCGGTCGGGCCCGACTGCGCCGACGTCGTCGACATCGACGCCCCGGTGCGCGACAACCTGCGGGCCGTCGCCCGCGCCAAGGGCATCAACGTCTCCGACGTCTCGGTGGTCGTGCTCGACCGGCCCCGCCACGAGCAGCTCGTCGAGGACATCAGGGACGCCGGCGCCCGTATCCGGTTCATCTCCGACGGCGACGTCGCCGGCGCCATCGCGGCGGCCCGCCCGGAGAGCGGCGTCGACATCCTGCTCGGCATCGGCGGCACCCCCGAGGGGATCATCACCGCGTGCGCGCTGGCCTGCATGGGCGGCGAGCTGCAGGCCAAGCTGTGGCCCAAGGACGCCGCCGAGCGGGAGAAGGCCCTCGCCGCGGGGCACGACCTCGACCGCGTGCTGCGCACCGGCGACCTCGTGCGCGGGGAGAACATCTTCTTCTGCGCCACGGGCGTCACCAACGGCGACCTCCTGCGCGGCGTGCACTACCGCGCGGGTGGGGCGTCCACGCAGTCGCTGGTGATGCGGTCGAAGTCGGGCACCGTCCGCATGATCGACGCCTGGCACCGCCTGAAGAAGCTGCGCCAGTACTCCGCGATCGACCTCGGGACCGACGACGTCGTCGACGCCGTCGCCCCGGCCTGGGGACCGGAGCACTCGGACCTGTAGTCCGGCGCGTCGTCACCGCTCGTGTACCACGTCGTTGGGATGATTCGCGGTCACTCGGGGTAGTCCGATGTGACCAGATCTTCCTCGGAGGCTCTCGTGTCGTCCCGTTCGCGTCGGTCCACCCCGCTGGCCCTCGTCACCCTCCTCGTCACCGTGCTCGTGACCCTGCTCGGCGCCGTGCTCGTCGGCGCCGGCACCGCGGCGGCGGACCCGGCACCGTCGGTGCCCCGCCCGATCGCGGACGCCCCGGCCTCCGGAGCCGTGCCCGCCGTGCCCGCGGTGCCCGCCCTCCCGGCCACGACGGCCGGGACGCCGTGTGCAGCCGACGTCGACGCCTGCGTCGACCTGTCGTCACGCCAGGCGTGGCTCACCGACGGGGCCGGCACCGTCACCTACGGCCCGGTCGGGGCGCTCGGCGGGACGCGGAAGTACCCGACGCCGACGGGCACGTTCTCGGTCGACTACAAGGACGCCGACCACGTGTCCAACCTCTACGACGCCGCGATGCCGAACTCCGTGTTCTTCGCCCCGGCCGTGGCGTTCCACCGCGGGAGCCTGTCGCAGCGCTCGCACGGCTGCATCCACCTCGGGCGCTCGGCCTCGCAGGAGTTCTTCGACACCCTCTCGCCGGGCGACACCGTGCAGGTGGTGCCGTGAGCCCGGTGGGAAACTGCCCGGTATGACGGAGGAGCAGCAGGAGTACCGGACCGAGCACGACACGATGGGCGAGGTCCAGGTCCCCGCCCGGGCCCTCTACGCGGCGCAGACGCAGCGCGCGGTCGAGAACTTCCCGATCTCCGGGCGTCCCATCGAGCCCGCCCAGATCCGGGCCCTCGGTCTGGTCAAGGGCGCGTGCGCCCGGGTCAACAAGGACCTCGGTGTGCTCGACCCGGCGATCGCCGACGCGGTGGCCGCCGCCGCGGACGAGGTCGCCTCCGGGGCGCACGACGGCGACTTCCCGATCGACGTGTTCCAGACCGGCTCGGGCACCAGCTCGAACATGAACGCCAACGAGGTCATCGCGACCCTGGCGTCCCGCGCCCTCGAGTCGTCGGGCGGCCAGAAGGTCCACCCGAACGACCACGTCAACGCCTCGCAGAGCTCCAACGACGTCTTCCCGACGACCATCCACCTGGCGGCCGCCGAGGCGATCGTCGGCACGGTCGTGCCCGCGCTGGACCACCTCGGCGCCGTGCTCAACCGCAAGGCGCAGGAGTGGCGGCACGTCGTCAAGGCCGGCCGGACGCACCTCATGGACGCCGTGCCGATCACCCTCGGCCAGGAGGCCGGCGGGTGGGCCAGCCAGTGCAGCCACGGCACCGAGCGGCTGCGCGCGGTGCTCCCCCGCCTCGCCGAGCTGCCCATCGGCGGCACCGCGGTGGGCACCGGCATCAACACCCCGGAGGGCTTCGGCGGCAAGGTCGTCGAGCAGCTCCGGCAGGCCACGCAGATCCCCGAGCTGACCGAGGCGCGCGACCACATCGAGGCCCAGGGCGCCCGCGACGGGCTGGTCGAGGCCTCGGGCGCGCTGCGGACCGTCGCGGTGAGCCTCTACAAGATCGCCAACGACATCCGCTGGATGTCGTCCGGGCCGTCGACCGGCCTCGCCGAGATCCGGATCCCCGACCTCCAGCCCGGCTCGTCGATCATGCCCGGCAAGGTCAACCCGGTGATCTGCGAGGCGACGATGATGGTCGCGGCCCAGGTCATCGGCAACGACGCCACCGTCGCGTTCTCCGGCAGCCAGGGCAACCTCGAGCTCAACGTCATGATGCCGGTGATGGCCCGCAACGTCCTCGAGTCCGCGCGCCTGCTCGCCAACGCCGCCCGGCTGCTCGCCGACCGCGTCCTCGAGGGCACCGAGCCCGACGAGGAGGCGTGCCGCCGGTACGCCGAGTCGTCGTCGGCGATCGTCACCCCGCTCAATCGCCTCATCGGCTACGAGGAGGCGGCGAAGATCGCCAAGCAGGCGATGAAGGAGCGCAAGACGATCCGCGAGGTCATCGAGGACGAGGGCTACGTCTCCGGCGGGAAGATCAGCCAGGAGCAGCTCGACGAGGCCCTCGACGTGCTGGCGATGACGCGCGTGGATCAGTGACCCTGTTCGGGCAGGTCGTCGCCGCCTCCGGCGAGGTGGCGGCGACCCGCTCGCGCAAGGCCAAGACCGCGGCGCTGGCGACCCTGCTCGCCTCGCTGGAGCCCGCCGAGGTCCGCCCGGCCACGGCGTGGCTCGCCGGCGACATGCTCCAGGGCCGCACCGGCATCGGGTGGCGGACGCTGCAGTCGGTGTCGCCGACGCCCGCCGACTCCTCGACGCTGACCGTCGGCGACGTCGACGCCGCCCTCGACCGGCTGGCCGCGCTCGCGGGGTCGGGCACGGGCGTGGGCGCGCGCCGGGCCGGGGAGCTCGGCGCGCTGCTCGACGCGGCGACGCAGGACGAGGGACGGTTCCTCGTGCGGCTGCTCGGTGGCGAGCTCCGCCAGGGCGCGCTCGAGGGGATCATGATCGAGGCGGTGGCGGCCGCAGCAGACGTGCCCGCCGACGCCGTCCGACGCGCGTTCATGCTGTCGGGGCGGCTGCCCGACACCGCCCACGTCGCCCTGACCGGCGGGGACCTGGGCGCGATCGGGCTCGAGGTCATGCGCCCGCTGCGCCCGATGCTGGCGTCCCCCGGCGACTCGCTGGAGGCCGCGCTCGCGGAGCTGGGGCCGCCCGACGGCGAGCCGGGGGTCGTCGTGGAGCACAAGCTCGACGGTGCGCGGATCCAGGTGCACCGCAGCGGCGACGAGGTGCGCGTCTGGTCGCGGACGCTGAAGGAGATCACCGGCGCGGTCCCCGAGATCGTCGCGCTGACCCGGGCGCTGCCGGTCGAGACCGTGGTGCTCGACGGCGAGACGCTCGCCGTCGCCGAGGACGGGCGGCCCCGGCCGTTCCAGGAGTCGATGAAGGGGCTCGGCTCGGGCGCGATGCAGCCGTGGTTCTTCGACTGCCTGCACCGCGACGGCGTGGACCTCGTCGACGAGCCCCTGGCCACGCGCCGGGCGGTGCTCGCGGAGATCGTCGGCGACCGCCTGATCCCCGGCGTCGTGCGCCCCACCGTCGTGCAGGCCGAGGCCGCCGTGGCGGACGCGCTGGCCGCCGGGCAGGAGGGGTCGATGGTCAAGGCCCTCGACTCCACCTACTCCGCGGGCCGGCGCGGGCGCTCGTGGCAGAAGGTCAAGCCGTCGCACACGCTCGACCTCGTCGTCCTGGCCTGCGAGTGGGGATCGGGGCGGCGGCGCGGGTGGCTGTCGAACATCCACCTCGGCGCGCGCGACGCCGCCACCGGCGAGTTCGTCATGATCGGCAAGACCTTCAAGGGCATGACCGACGCGACGCTGGCGTGGCAGACCGAGACGTTCCCCCGGTACGAGACGCACCGGGACTCCTGGACGGTGTACCTGCGCCCCGAGATCGTCGTGGAGATCGAGCTCGACGGCGTCCAGACCTCCACCCGCTACCCCGGCGGCGTGGCGCTGCGCTTCGCCCGCGTCGTGCGCTACCGCGACGACAAGCCGGCGTCCGAGGCCGACACGATCGACGCCGTCCGCGCCCTGCTGCCCTGATCAGCCGAGCTGACGGCGGCGGACCGCCCGGCGCTCGAACCACAGCGTCATCGCGGGCGGGATGCTCGCGGCGAGGGCGAGCACCGTCGTGCCCGCGCGCCACCGGAACGCGCGGGCCGTGACCAGCGTGATCACCACGTAGGCGACGAACAACGCCCCGTGGATCGGGCCGAACACCCGCACCCCGACGTCGTCGAACACCAGGAGGTACTTGAACGCCATCCCGATCAGCAGGCCGACCCACGAGCAGGCCTCGGCGATCGCGACGATCCGGAAGACGCGCGCCAGGGCCGCCGCGCGCGAGCCGGTGAGGACGGTCGACACACGATCCACTCTGCCCGGCGCGGCGTCCGGGTCGGACGCGATGATCGTCACGCGGTGCCGGCGCCACCGCGGCGAGGCCCCGACGCGGACGCGGTGCGAGGCGCCGCCGGAGAGGAAACCCGCGAGGGCGCGGCCCTCCTCGGCGACGGCGGTGCGGTCCGCGCGGGTGAGCCGGCGCAGCGGGGCCACGGTCACGACGCCGTCGGTGACCGTCCAGGTCGCGGCGACGCGGCCGTCGACGAGGACGGCGCGCTCGCCGGCGACGGAGAGGCCGCGGTGGGCGTCGTCGACGATCCGGGTGCGGTCGTCGTAGCCGAGGATCGCGTTGTCGAAGGCGGGCAGGAAGCGCACGGGGGCCGGGGTGTCGCGCGGCGGCACCTGCACCAGCGGGACCAGGACGCTCGCCGTCTCGCCGAGCACCCGCGGGGGGACGTCCGGCCACCGCGCCGCGAGCGCCCGACCGGCCTCCGGCAGGGTGCACGGCCCCGTGGCCAGCACGTCCCGCGCGGCCGCGGCGAGCGCGTCGAGGTCGACGCCGGCCAGCTCACCGCGGTACACCCCGAGCAGCCGCTGGAGCAGCATCGCGTCGTGCCGCGTGCGCCACGCGACGGCGTCCGCGGCGGTGACGAGGTGGACCGTGCGGCGCATGAGGTGGGTGCGCACGACCCGCCGCGCCGTGAGCAGGTCGGAGAACCCGTGCGGGTCGAAGCCGGCGACGCGCGACCACATCCCGGTGTAGGGCTCCTGCGGCTCCTGGGCCTGCAGCCCGCCGAGGTGGGTGACGACGTCGAGGGCGTCGGCGTCGGCCCGCGCGAGCAGGAACTGGCGCGCGAGCGTGGCGCGGTTCAGTGCGCGCGCGTCCAGACGGGTCACGGGCGCAGCCTGGCAGGTAGCCTCGTCACACGTGCAGTTCCTCGACGGCGAACGCCCGCCCCACGACCTGACCTACGACGACGTCTTCCTCGTCCCGACCCGGTCCGACGTGGCGTCCCGCTTCGACGTCGACCTCGGCGTCGCCGACCCCTCCGGCGCCACGATCCCGATCGTCGCCGCCAACATGACCGCCGTGTCCGGGCGGCGCATGGCCGAGACGCTCGCGCGCCGCGGCGGGCTGGCCGTCATCCCCCAGGACGTCGACCCGTCGGCGGTCGCCGACATCGTCGCCGGCGTCAAGTCGCGCCACGCCGTGTGGGACACGCCGGTCGTGCTGCACCCGGGCGACGCCGTAGCCGACGCGCTCAACCTCGTGTCCAAGCGCGCCCACCACGCGGTGGTCGTCGCCGACGAGGCCGGCCGCCCGGTCGGGGTGGTCAACGAGTCGGACTGCACGGGCGTCGACCGCTTCACCCGGCTCGCCGACGTCCTCTCCCCGGCGGTGACGCTGCCGGTGTCGACGGCGCCGCGCGCGGTGTTCGACGCGCTCCAGGACCCGGCGCACGCGGGCGCCCCGGCGATCGGGGTGGACGCCGACGGCCGCCTGGCCGGCATCCTCACCCGCACCGGCGCCCTGCGCGCCGAGGTCTACTCCCCGGCCGTCGACACCGACGGGCGCCTGCGGGTCGCGGCGGCGCTGGGTGTCAACGGCGACGTGGCGACGCGGGTGAAGGAGCTGGTCGACGCCGGTGTCGACGTGCTGGTCGTCGACACCGCGCACGGTCACCAGGAGAAGATGCTGACCGCGCTCGCGGCCGCCCGCGGTGCCGCGCCGGAGGCGGTGGTCGTCGCGGGCAACGTCGTCACCGCCGACGGGACGCGCGACCTGCTGGCCGCGGGCGCCGACGTCGTCAAGGTCGGCGTCGGCCCCGGCGCGATGTGCACGACGCGGATGGCCACCGGCGTCGGGCGCCCGCAGTTCTCCGCCGTCGCCGAGTGCGCTGCGGCCGCCCGCGCGGCCGGCGGGCACGTCTGGGCCGACGGCGGGGTGCGCCACCCGCGCGACGTCGCCCTCGCCCTGGCCGCCGGGGCGTCGGCGGTGATGGTCGGGTCGTGGTTCGCCGGCACCTACGAGTCCCCCGGCGACCTGCAGCGCGACGAGCACGGCAACCCGTACAAGGAGTCGTTCGGCATGGCGTCCAAGCGCGCCGTGTCGGCCCGCACCCGCGGCGACTCCGCGTTCGACCGCGCCCGCAAGGGCCTGTTCGAGGAGGGCATCTCCTCCTCGCGCATGCGCCTGGACCCGCAGCGCCCGGGCGTCGAGGACCTCCTCGACGCGATCACCGCCGGCGTGCGCTCGGCCTGCACCTATGCGGGCGCGGCCACCCTCGAGGAGTTCCACGCCCGCGCGGTGCTGGGCGTGCAGTCGGCCTCCGGCTTCGCCGAGGGCCGCCCCCTCCCCGCCGGCTGGTGAGCCGACCGGCGCAGCGCGCTGGGCCGGCCGCCGACCACGTCCCGAAACGAACGGCGCTCTCGCTGCTACGGAAGCAGCGAGAGCGCCGTTCGTTCGTCCGGGGGCCGCGCGCTAGAGCCGCTCGCCCTCCAGCATCTCGGTGACGAGGGCCGCGATGGGCGAGCGCTCCGAGCGCGTGAGGGTCACGTGCGCGAAGAGCGGGTGCCCCTTGAGCTTCTCGATCACCGCCGCCACGCCGTCGTGCCGGCCCACGCGCAGGTTGTCGCGCTGGGCGACGTCGTGGGTGAGCACGACCCGGGAGTTCGTGCCCAGGCGCGAGAGCACCGTCAGCAGCACGTTGCGCTCCAGCGACTGCGCCTCGTCGACGATGACGAACGCGTCGTGCAGCGAGCGACCACGGATGTGGGTCAGCGGCAGGACCTCGAGCATCCCGCGCTCGATGACCTCCTCGACGACGTTCGACGACACCAGCGCGCCGAGCGTGTCGAACACCGCCTGCGCCCAGGGCGCCATCTTCTCGTTCTCGCCGCCGGGCAGGTAGCCGAGGTCCTGGCCGCCGACCGCGTAGACGGGCCGGAAGACGACGACCTTGCGGTGCTGCTGGCGCTCGAGGACGGCCTCGAGCCCGGCGCACAGGGCGAGGGCGGACTTACCGGTGCCGGCGCGGCCGCCGAGGGAGACGATCCCGACGTCCGGGTCGGTGAGCAGGTCGATGGCGATGCGCTGCTCCGCGGAGCGGCCGTGCAGGCCGAACACGTCGCGGTCGCCGCGCACGACGCGCACCTGCTTGTCCGGCGTCACCCGGCCCAGCGCCGACGACCCGCCGCCGAGCAGCCGCAGACCGGTGTGGCACGGCAGCTCGCGCGCGGCCTCGACGTCGGTGACGCCGTCGGCGAACAGCGAGGACACCTCGTCGGGGGTCGCCGCGACCTCCGCGGTGCCCGTCCAGCCCGTCGTCGTGACGTCCTGGCCGTGGTACTCGTCGGCGGGCAGGCCGACCGAGGCCGCCTTGACCCGCAGCGGCATGTCCTTGGTGACCAGCGTGACGGCGTGCCCGTCCGCGGCCAGGTTGAGCGCACAGGCCAGGATGCGGCTGTCGTTCTCCGCCGTGCGGAAGCCGGCGGGCAGCACCGAGGGGTCGGTGTGGTTGAGCTCCACCCGCAGCGTGCCGCCCTCGGGGGTCATGGGCAGCGGCTCGTCGAGGCGGCCGTGGTGGATGCGGAGGTCGTCGAGCAACCGCAGCGCCTCACGGGCGAACCACCCCAGCTCGGAGTGGTGGCGCTTGCCCTCGAGCTCGGAGATGACGACGAGCGGGAGGACGACCTCGTGCTCGGCGAACCGCGTGGGGGCCCACGGGTCCGACAGGAGCACGGAGGTGTCGAGGACGTAACAGCGGACCTCGGGGCCGCGGACGGGGATCACGGAAGCGGGACGCTCGGCTGGTGCTGCGCTCACGACTACTCCCTCGAGCGGCCACGGCACCCGCGACCACGGTGTTCCTCGTCGGAACGGGTCGACTAGTCCGGTGGCTCGACGGCGCGGTGGCGCGGCCCGGGGGCCGTCCTGCGCCATCGCGGGGCAGGACCGGGTGCCGGCCCTCCCCCGGGACCGGACCAGGGCGGTCGCGTCGCGCCGGCCGCGGTGCGGGACGCCGTGACGGCGCCTGCTCCGCGAGCGGTGGACGTCCCCGTCCCGCCCCGATCTGCCACTACCGGCCTCCCCGGACGCCCCGCATCCGGTGCGGGTCCGTCGGCGCGGACGCTACCGCCGGTAGCCGGTCGTTGTCGCGCGCCGAGCGTGACGACTTGGTGACGTGGCTCACCGATTTCCCGCGGACGTGCGGCGCGGGCCGACCGTTCGGCGCAGCCAGGGCGCCCACCCGGCCCGGCGCGGCCCCGGCCGGTCCCCTACCGCACCGGGCGCCGGCGTCGTCCCGGCCCGCAGCTGCGCGGGTGTGGGCGGGTCGTCGAGCACGCGGGCGAGACGCGCCGTGACCGCCCCCGGCGACGGGTCCGCCGTCAACCACGGCCGCAGGAGGCGCACCCCCTCGACGTAGGTGGTGGTGTGGGTGCGCCAGCGCGGGTGGGCGAGGAACTCCAGCATCCGGCGGGCGCGGCCCTCGTCGACGAGCAGCCAGCGCCGCAGGTGCGCGACGACGTCGGCCTCGGGGCGACCCTCGGCGTGCAGCATCAGCGCCGCGTCCTGGCGCACCGGCGCGAGCCGGGCCATGACGTCCTCGACGGCCTCGCCGAGCGCGGCCCGCTCCGGGTCGGTGGGGACGCCCGCGGCGGCGAGCACGCCGGCGTTCCACCGGCCCCACCCGGGACCGACCACGGCCTCGAGACCGAGCTCCGCGGCGCCCTCGGCGACGAGGCTCTGCGGCGTCCGCGCCAGGAACACCTCGCGCTCGGGCCGCCCGCGGCCGGCCCCGGCCGCGGCGGCGGTGCGGCAGTGCTCGCTGTGGTGACCGGGGTAGGCCTCGTGCGCGACGAGCAGCGGCAGGTGGGTCACGCGGTGAGGGATGCCGCCGTTCACGGCGACGACCGAGGACAGGTGCGGCGCGGGGCCGACCCAGCGGCTGAACCCGCTCCACGGCGCCGACGCGACGACCTCCAGCGTGACGTCCTCGCCCGCGGGCAGCCCGATGGTCGCCGCGGTGCGCTCCCGCAGCGCGGCGACGGCGGCCCGCAGCGCCACCGGCAGGTCCTCGGGAGCGAGCCGGTCGCGCACCCGGAAGGCCGCCAGGCGCTCGGCGAGCGCCCCCGGCCCCGCGAGCAGGGCGTCCAGGGTCCGGTGGGCCTCGCGGTAGCCGTCCTCGTCGCCGCGGGTGACGCGCACGCCGAAGCAGCGCTCGACCTCCTCGACGAAGCCGACCTCCCGCCCGCCCGCGCGCTCGGCCAGCACCCGGCAGGCCCGCAGCTGGGCGTCCAGGAAGGCCTGGCGGTCGCCGCCGAGACCGGCCCCGGGCAGGGCCGCGCGCAGGGCGTCGGCCTGGCGGGCCAGGTCGTCGGGGTCGGGCACGGGCTCGGCGACGACGCCGGCCGCCACGGCCGCGTCGCCGAGGTGGGCGTCGAGCACCCCGGGCAGCACGCGGTCCAGCCGCAGCGCGAGGCGCACGTAGGCCCGCGCGAGCCCGTCCGGGCCCGGGTCGGCGACCACCTCCGCAACCACCGGGCGAGGCTACGCCGCGTGGTCCCCGCGGGCCTCGTCCGTCCGCGACCCCCTCTTGATACGACACCCGGGTGTCGAGGGATGCGACGCAGCGGCACTGAATACGCCACCGGCCGCGGGGAAGGGGCGGCGGACCGTCACCGCATCACCCGGATATCCCACTCAAGTCGCGCTCGGAATTGTCAATCACTCGATGGGGGTTCGCGGCTGGAAAACCCCCGGTCCCGGCGGATAGCTTTTTCCCCGTCAGCCGCACCGTCCGTGGGGCTGGAGCCATTCGGCGGGGACCCCGAATTCCTCGCCGATGACCACGAACGAAACTGGAGCACTTGATGCTGAAGAAGGCGGGAATGGTCGTGCTGGGCGCGACGGCGGGCATGCTCTCCCTCGCCCCCCTGGCCAGCGCCGGCGAGGCTCCCTCGCACGGCGGGGACCACGGCAACCACGGCCAGCACGAGAGCCACGCCGGCGGCGACTGCGCCTCCGCGGTCAGCGGCGGCCAGGCCAACTCGGGCCGTCAGCTCATCGGCGCCAACAACGTGAACGTCCAGGCCCCGATCAACCAGCTCGGCGTGCTCGCCGAGCAGCACAGCGACTGCGGTGGCGGCCACGGTGGCCACGGCCACGGCCGTCACGGTGGGCACGGCCACGACCGCGACGGCGACCACGGCGACCGCGGCGGCCGCGGCGGCGCCTCGGCCGTCAGCGGGGGCCAGTTCAACTCCGGCGACCAGCTCATCGGGCTGAACAACGTCAACGCCCAGATCCCGATCAACCAGCTCGGCATCCTCGCCGACCAGGACTGAGGCAGGACGGCCGCCGGTCGGTCCCTGCCCATCGGGGGATGGCACGGGCCGGCTGCGGCCGGGAGGTGGATCGACGGCCCCGGGAGCGCTCTCGCTCCCGGGGCCGTCACCGTTCATCACCCGTCCGGCCGATTCAGCCGCCCCACCGCCGGTTCCGATTGGAATAGTCGCGCAGCGCCCGCAGGAAATCGATGTGACGGAACTGGGGCCAGAGCGCCTCGGTGAAATAGAACTCCGAGTAGACCGACTGCCACATGAGGAATCCCGACAGCCGCTGCTCGCCCGACGTGCGGATCACGAGATCCGGGTCGGGCTGCCCCGAGGTGTAGAGGTGCTCGGCGATGTGGTCGACGTCGAGCACCTCCGCGAGCTCCTCGATCGACGTCCCGGCCTCCGCGTGGCGCAGCAGGAGCTTGCGCACGGCGTCGGCGATCTCCTGGCGCCCGCCGTAGCCGATGGCCACGTTGACCTGCATCCCGCCGCGGCCCGCCGTGCTCCCCGCGGCGCGCTCGATCCGCTCGGCGATCGGCCGGGGCAGGGCGTCCGGGTTGCCGACCACCCGCAGCCGCCAGCGCCGGTCCGGCGCGGCGAGCTCCTCGACCGCCGACGCGATGATCTCGAGCAGCGCGTCGAGCTCGGCCGCGGGCCGGTCGAGGTTGTCGGTGGAGAGCAGGAACAGCGTGACCAGCTCGACCCCGGCCTCCTGGCTCCAGTCGAGCAGGTCGACGATCTTCGCCGCGCCCACCCGGTGCCCGTCGCTCGGGTCGGCCAGCCCGGCCTCGCGGGCCCAGCGCCGGTTGCCGTCGAGGATGACGCCGATGTGACGGGGCGGGGCGACCGTCGCCCCGCGGCGGCGCAGCCGTCGCTCGTAGAGCGAGTAGGCCAGCCGGCGCAGGTCGTCCCGGAGCTTCACGGCCCACCACGCTAGCCGGTGGCCGGACGGCTGCCGATCCCCGTGACGGGACGGTGACGGCGCCGGGTCGGGCGCGCGAACGCCGGGGCGGGGCCACGGGGACCCACGGGTCGCGGCCCTACCCTGGACCCGTGACCCTCATCGACCCCCTCGCGGAGCCGGTCGTGGTCAAGCCACGCATGCGCGGCTGGCTGCACCTGTGGTCGTTCGTGGTGGCGATCGCGGCCGGGATCACGCTCGTCTCGCTCGCCGGCGCGACGGTGTCGGCTGAGGCGGCCGTCGCCGTCGCGGTCTACTCGGTGACCGTCTGCGGCGTCTTCGGCGTCAGCGCGCTCTACCACCGGCGCTCGTGGGTGACGCCCCGCGCCCGCACGCTGATGAAACGCCTCGACCACGCCATGATCTTCGTGTTCATCGCGGGCACCTACACGCCGTTCGCGGTGCTCGCGATGCCCGAGCCGACCGGCACCGCGGTGCTCTGGGTCGTGTGGCTCGGGGCGCTCGGCGGCGTCGTGCTCAAGGTCGCCTGGCCGCACGCCCCGCGCTGGGTCGGCGTGCCGTTCTATTTGGCCCTGGGCTGGGTCGCCGTCTTCGTGCTGCCCGACCTGCTGGCGCGCGGCGGGGTCGCCGCGCTCGTGCTGCTGCTCGTCGGCGGCGTGTTCTACAGCGTCGGCGCGGGCTTCTACGCCTGGCGCCGCCCCGTCGGGTGGCCGCGGACGTTCGGCTACCACGAGTTCTTCCACGCCGCGACGGTCGTGGCCGCCGCCTGCCACCACGTCGCGATCTGGCTCGTCCTCTACGCCGGCTGATGTGGAGCGAGGGACGCCTTCGCTGCATCGGGAGCAGCGAGGGCGTCCCTCGATCTCTCAGGCCTGCGGCGGGATCGGGTCGTCGCTGCCGTCCTGCGCGGCGTCGTCGTCCCCGTCGTCGTCCAGCACCGGGCCGCGGCTGCGCAGCTCGTCCACCGCGCTCATCGCGCCGCGCAGGTCCTCGAGCCAGCTGCCGGCGTGCTCGCCGACCAGGGCCACCGCCCAGGCCAGCGCGTCGGACCGCGACCGGGCCACCCCGGCGTCGACGAGCGTGTCGAGCACCAGGCGCTCGGGCTGGCGCAGGCGCGTCATCACCGGCACCGAGAGCGTCGTGAACAGCTCCTCGACGTCACCGATCCGCGCGCCCCAGGCCACCTTGCGCCCGTAGCGGTGCTCGGCCTGCCGCGCGACCTCGATGCGCTCCTCGCGGGTCTCCTCACGGAAGCGCTCGATGCGCCCGCGCGCCGCGGCCGCCCGCGCCGCCTCGTCCGCGCCGTCCTCCAGCGTCGGCGCCGGCAGCTCGCCGACGACCAGGATCTCCTCCCGGTCGACGGTGATCGCCGGGGCGCCGACGTACCACCCGTCGGGCAGCCGGCCGGCGAGCCAGCCCCCGAGGTCCTCGGTGCCGGGCAGGTCCGTCGGGACCCGTCCGCCGCCGCGCCGTCCCGGGCCGCCCCGTCCGGGCCGCCCCCGGTGTCCACCGCGTCCCACCATCATGGCGCTCCTCCTCCGCACTGCTGTGCTTACAGCATTACACAGCAACGGTGATACGGGTGTTCGCCGACCGCGAAGCTCTCACGACCGTGATCGACGGGGACTTCGCGCGCGTAGAAGCAGCCAACCGCCCGTTCGCTGCGACGGGGGCTGCGGCGGAGGCGGGGCGAGCTAGGGGGCGAGGGCGGCGGCGAGGTCGTCGGTGGCCGTGCGGGGGCGGTCGCACACGAAGCCACGGCAGACGTAGGCGGCCGGAGCCCCGTCGACCAGGGGACGGTCGGCCAGCAGGGGCACGCCCGGGGCGTCCGGCTCGCCCGCGACGACGACCGACCCGCCCGGCGCGTGGCGCCGCGCGGTCTCGGCCAGCCGGTCGCGCCCCGCGCGGCCCTCGGTGTCGTCGCCGGCGACGACGGCGACCTGCAGCGGCCCGTGCGCGGCCGCCTCGGCGACCGCGAGCCAGCCGCCGGCGAAGCGGGCGTGGCGGGCGAGCAGGCCGCCGACTTCGGTGATCGCGGTCTCGGCGAGCTCCCGGTAGCGCGCCGAGGCCTCCGGCTCGACGAGCAGCGACGCCGTGAGCAGGGCCCCCGCGAGCAGGGACGACCCGCAGGGCGTGGCGCCGTCGGTGATCTCGCGCGGACGGGTCACCAGCGACTCGGCGTCGTCGGCGGTATCCCAGAAGCGGCCGGTGTACGCGCCGTCGTCGCCGGTCTCGGCGAAGTGCTCGAGGGTGACGTCGAGCAGCGTGCGGGCCTCGGTGAGCCAGCGGGCCTCGCCGGTGGCCTGGTGCAGGGCGAGCAGGGCCTCGACGAGCGCCGCGTGGTCCTCGAGCACCGCGGGGGCGTCGCCGACCGCGCCGTCGCGGGACGTGCGACGCAGCCGCCCGTCGACCACGTGCACGCGCAGCAGCAGCGCGGCCGCGCGCCGGGCCGCGGCCAGCCACTCGCTGCGCCCGAGCGCCGCCGACGCCTCGACCAGCGCGGTGATCGTGAGCGCGTTCCAGGCGGCCACGACCTTGTCGTCGCGCTCGGGTTGGGGCCGGCGCGCGCGGGCGGCGAGCAGGGCCTTGCGCACGGCCTGCCAGCGGCCGGGGTCGTCGGGGTCCGCGGGCATCTGCAGCGTCGAGCGCCCGCCCTCGAACGTCCCGGCCTCGGTGACGGTCAGCAGCGCCGCCGCCCAGGCGGCGTCGTCGGGCCCGAGGACCTCGGCGAGCTCGGCGGGGCTCCACACGTACGTCGAGCCCTCCTCGCCGGCCGCGTCGGCGTCGAGGGCGGACGCGAAGCCGCCCTCGGGGGTGCGCAGGTCGCGCAGCAGGAAGGCCGCGGTCATGTCGGTGACGCGGGCGGCGGCGTCGGACGACGTGAGCCGCGCCAGGTGCGCGTACGCCCGCAGCAGCTGCGCGTTGTCGTAGAGCATCTTCTCGAAGTGGGGAACGGTCCACTCCGCGTCGACCGAGTAGCGCGCGAACCCGCCCGCGAGCTGGTCGAACAGCCCGCCGCGGGCCATCGCCTCGGCGGTGATCTCGGTCATCGCGAGGCTGTCGGCGTCCGCCGTGCGCTCGTGGTGGCGCAGCAGGAACTCGAGCACGGCCGACGGCGGGAACTTCGGCGCCGAGCCGAAGCCGCCGCGCAGCTCGTCGAAGTCGGTGGTCAGCGCGACGACGGCGCCCCGGAGCGTCTCCTCGTCGACGCCGGCGGCGGGCAGGGCGCGCGACACGGACGCCAGCCGGCCGGTGATCGAGCGCGCCGCGTCGCGCACCCGCTCACCGTCCTCGGTCCAGGCCTTGACCACCGCGCCGAGCAGCTGGGCGAAGGACGGCATCCCGCCGTACGGCCGCGCCGGGTAGTACGTCCCGCAGTGGAACGGGTCGCCGTCGGCGGTGAGGAAGCACGTCATCGGCCAGCCGCCCTGGCCGGTCATGGCCTGGGTGGCCTCCATGTACACCGCGTCGACGTCCGGGCGCTCCTCGCGGTCGACCTTGATCGCGACGAAGTGCTCGTTGACGAACCCGGCCACCTCGGTGTCGGAGAACGACTCGTGGGCCATGACGTGGCACCAGTGGCAGGCGGCGTAGCCCACCGACAGCAGCACCGGCACGTCCCGACGCCGCGCCTCGGCGAACGCGTCGGTCGACCAGGGCTGCCAGTCGATCGGGTTGTCCGCGTGCTGGCGCAGGTACGGGCTGGTCGAGCCGGCGAGCCGGTTGGGCATCACGGGATCGTCTCAGCCGTGTCGGGTCACGGCGAGCCCGTGCCCGGTGGCCCCTCCGTCCGGTCGCCACCCGCTCGGCCGGGCAGCGTGCGTCGGCCACCGCCGTCCGGGGCAGCGTCGTCGGGCGGCGCCGCACCCGCGCCCTCCCCCTCCGGCGGGTCGAACGACGCCGGGACCTTGCGCAGCTGCTTGGTCATCGACCGGATCAGCAGGGCCGTCGCCAGCCCCAGCAGGAGGATGACGACGAGCGCGATCGGCGACGTCTTGCCGAACTCCTCACCGCGGTCGGCGCCGGGCGCGCCCGGGGACCCCGGCGGCGGCGCGGGGGCGGTGACCGGCAGGAGCGTCCACCAGACCGCGAGGCGTGTCATGCGCGGACACGCTCCCGGACGCCGGCGAAGAGGTCGTCACCCGGGTGCTCGCTGGTCTCCTCGGTGTCGACGAGCGAACGCGCGAGCTCGTAGTCCTCCGTCGGCCACACGCGCTGCTGCATCTCCATCGGCATCTGGAACCAGCGGCCGTTGGGGTCGATCTGCGTGGCGTGGGCGCGCAGGGCGTCGTCGCGCACGTGGAAGTACTCGGCGCACTCGACCCGCGTGGTCACGCGCGCCCCGGGGTCGGGCCGCGAGTCGTCCCAGCGGTCGAGCCACTCGGCCCACGGCGACTCCATGCCGGCCGCGAGCAGGGCCTCGTGGAAGGCGGTGATGCGGGCCTTGGAGAAGCCGTGGCCGTAGTAGACCTTCAGCGGCTGCCACGGCTCGCCGGCCTCGGGGAAGCGGTCCGGGTCGCCCGCCGCGTCGAACGCCGCCATCGACACCTCGTGGGTGCGGATGTGGTCCGGGTGCGGGTAGCCGCCGTTCTCGTCGTAGGTGACGAGGACGTGCGGCCGGAACTCGCGGATGACCCGCACCAGCGCCTCGGTGGGCACCTCCAGCGGCTCGAGGGCGAAGCAGCCCGGCGGGAGCGGGGGCTTGGGGTCGCCCTCGGGGAGCCCGGAGTCGACGAAGCCGAGCCAGCGGTGCTGCACGCCGAGGATCGCCGCCGCCTTCGCCATCTCGGCGCGGCGGATGCCGGGCATGTCGGCGTGCACCTCGGGGGTGTCCATCGCGGGGTTGAGCACGCTGCCGGCCTCGCCGCCGGTGCACGTCACCACCATCACCTCGACGCCGTCCGCCACGTAGCGGGCCGAGCTGGCCGCGCCCTTGCTGGACTCGTCGTCGGGGTGGGCGTGGACCGTCATGAGCCGCAGCGGCTGCTCTTCGGGGAGTGCGCTCATCGTCTGTCCGGAGCCGTCCTCGTGCGTCGTACTGGTGACCACCGAGGTGCAACGCCCCGGTCCTCCCCCATCATCCCGGGCACCCCCGACAGCGGCCGCGCGACCCGTCGCGCGCCGCGCGGCCCGCCGCCCCCGCCGCCTCGCCGCTGCGGCCCCGCAACGGCCCCGGAACGGCCCAGGAACGGAGAAAGCGCAGGTCGTCGAGGCCCTTCACCCCGGCCCCATCCCCGTCACGCCATCCTCGAACGGGTTTCGCACGAGCCCGAGCGTGTTACCGTAGGCCGACACGGCCCGCATGCCGCGGGCCGTGTTTTTCCGTCTGTGGCCCCCGGGCCGCGGGCACCGGCCACACCGGTCGCGTGCCGCAGTGCCCGTGAGGAGAGCAGGCCACCGACCCGCGCAGCGCGGGCCCGGACCTCCGAGGAGTTGATCGCCGTGACCGAGACGCAGTCCCAGGTGACCTGGCTGACCCAGGACGCGCACGACCGCCTGAAGGCCGAGCTCGACGACCTCGTCGGCCAGCGTCCCGTGATCGCGCAGAAGATCAACGCCGCCCGCGAGGAGGGCGACCTCAAGGAGAACGGCGGGTACCACGCCGCCCGCGAGGAGCAGGGCGTCATGGAGGCCCGCATCCGCCACCTCCAGGAGCTGCTGCACACCGCGAAGGTCGGCGAGACGCCCACCGAGAGCGGCACCGCCGTCCCGGGCACGGTGCTCACCGTGCGCTTCGAGGGCGACGACGACACCGAGACCTTCCTGCTCGGCTCCCGCGAGGAGGGCTCGTCGGGGACCATCGAGGTCTACTCGCCGAACTCCCCGCTGGGCTCCGCGCTCATGGGCGCCAAGGCCGGCGACACCGTGAGCTACGACCTGCCCGACGGCGGGTCGATGGAGGTCACGCTCGTCTCCGCCGAGCCCTACTCCCCCTGAGCCCGGCTACTCCGCCGTCACGTCGTAGCCGGCCCCCGCGAGCTCCGCGAGGATCGTCGCCCGGTGGTCGTGGCCCCGCGCCTCGAGCGTGAGGGCCACGTCCACCGTGCCCGGGGCCATCGCGGAGGTGACGAGGCGCCGGTGCTCGACGTCCACGACGTTGCCCCCGGCCCGGCCCACCAGCCGCAGCACGTCGGCCAGGTAGCCGGGACGGTCGGTCAGCCGCACCCGCAGGGCCGCGTACCGTCCCGCGGCCACCAGGCCCCGGCGCACGATGTCCTCGAGCAGCATCGGGTCGACGTTGCCGCCCGAGACGACGGCCACCAGCGGCGTCGGCCAGCGTCCCGGGTTCTCGGCCACCGCCGCGACCGCGGCCGCCCCCGCCGGCTCCACCAGCAGCTTCTCCCGCTCGAGGCACCGCAGCACCCCGCGGGCCAGCGCCTCCTCGGAGACCGTGACGATCTCGTCCACCAGCGCGCGGACGTGGGCGAAGGTGACGTCCCCGGGCCGGGACACCGCGATGCCGTCGGCGATCGTGGCGCCCGCGACGCCGGTGGGGACGCCCGCGGCCAGCGACGGCGGCCAGGCCGCCAGCCCGGCGGCCTGCGCCCCGACCACCCGCACGCCCGCCGGCGCGCACGCCGCGGCGATGCCCGACAGCAGCCCGCCCCCGCCGGTGCAGACGACGACGGTGGCGACGTCCGGGACCTGCTCGAGGATCTCCAGCCCGACCGTCCCCTGGCCGGCGACGACGTCGGGGTGGTCGAAGGGGTGGATGAGCACGGCGCCGGTCTCGGCCGCGTAGGCCTCGGCGGCGACGAACGTCTCGTCGAGCGAGTCGACGAGCTCGACGCGCGCGCCGTACTCCCGGGTCGCCTCGACCTTGGGCAGCGGCGCGCCGGCGGGCATGAACACCGTCGCCCGCGTGCCCACTAGCTGCGCCGCCAGCGCCACGCCCTGCGCGTGGTTGCCGGCGCTGGCCGCGACGACGCCGGCCGCGCGCTCGACGGGGTCGAGCCGCTCGATGCGCCGGTACGCGCCCCGGATCTTGAAGCTGCCGGTGCGCTGGAGGTTCTCGCACTTGAGCCACACCGGCCCGCCCGCGGGATCGCTCAGGACCCGTGACGGCAGCGCCGGCGTCTCGCGCGCGACGCCCGCGAGCGCGCGGCGGGCGTCCTCGACGTCGGCGCGGCGGACCAGCTCCACGGCCCCGATCCTGCCTCCCGGCGCCACGGGGGCGCGGCGCGGGTCACCGACCGCTCGTCGCAGGGGCACCCCGGCGTCCTCCCGGGCCCACGAACCGGTCGGCGACCCGGGCCGAACGCCGGTCGCCCGACCGTGGCTGTCCCGACCCTCCGTCCCGAGCGCCGGTAGCCTCGTGGTGTCGGTGTGAGGAGCGAGGGGGTGGCGGCCGTGGGAGACGTGGTGACCCCGGCGGGCACATCCCCGGACGCACGCCCGGGCCGGCTCGCCCGCGCCCTGCCGCTCGTCCTGGCCGCCCTGCTGGCCGTCGCCGCGGTCGGCACCGTGGGCGCCGCCGGCTGCGACGACCCGGGCACCTACGTCAGCACCCCCGACGGCTACACCCTCGTGGGCGGCTGCGTCTCCCCCGGCAAGCTCGACCCGATGATCAGCGACCCCACGGTCGCCGACCCCGCCGCCCGTCGCGGGTGAGGATGGGGGCATGACCGCCTCCTCCGTCGACCCGCCCACGTTCGACCCGGCAGCGCTGCTCGCCGAGAGCCGCCTGGGCGTCCTCGCCACCCTCAAGGCGTCCGGCATGCCGCAGCTCTCGCCCGTCATGCCGTTCTACGACCCCGACGCCGGGACGCTCTCGGTGTCCATGACCGAGGGCCGCGCGAAGACCGCGAACCTGCGCCGCGAACCGCGCGCCGCCGTGGAGGTCACGGCGGGCGACGGGTGGGCGTGGGCCACCGCGGAGGGCCCGGTGACGCTCACCGGGCCCGGCGACGACCCGCACGGGCCCGAGGTCGAGGCCCTCATCGCGTACTACCGCCGCGCCGCCGGGGAGCACCCGGACTGGGACGACTACCGGGCGACGATGGTGGCCGACCGCCGGGTGCTCATGGTCATGACCGTCGAGCGGGTCTACGGCCAGCGGATCCGCGACTAGGCCTCACGAGCCCAGCGAGTCCAGCGCCTGCCGCACGTCGTCGACGAGGTCGTCGGCGTCCTCGAGCCCGACCGACAGGCGCACGAGGTCGGCGGGCACCTCGAGCAGCGAGCCCGCGGCCGAGGCGTGGGTCATGGCTCCGGGGTGCTCGACGAGCGACTCGACGCCGCCCAGCGACTCGGCGAGCGTGAAGACGCGGGTCGCGGCGCAGAAGTCGCGGGCGGCCTGCTCGCCGCCGGCGATGCGCACCGAGATCATCCCGCCGAAGCGGCGCATCTGCTTCGCGGCGATCTCGTGGCCCGGGTGGTCGGCGCGGCCCGGGTAGAGCACCGCGGTGACCTGCGGGTGCGCGGCGAGCACGTCGGCCACGCGCTCGGCGTTGTCGCTGTGGCGCTCCATGCGCACCGCGAGGGTCTTCAGGCCGCGCTGGGTGAGGAAGCAGTCGAACGGCGAGGGCACCGCGCCCATGCCGTTCTGCATCTTGCCGAGCGTCTCGTGCAGGGCGTCGTCGTCGGTGACCACCGCGCCGCCGACGACGTCCGAGTGCCCGCCGAGGTACTTCGTCGTCGAGTGCACGACGGCGTGGGCGCCGAGCGCGATCGGCGTCTGGAGGTAGGGCGAGGCGAAGGTGTTGTCCACCACCAGCAGCAGGTCGTGCTCGCGGGCGAGCGCCCCGAGCGCGGCGACGTCGGCGATGCCGAGCAGCGGGTTGGTGGGCGTCTCGCACCACAGGACCTTGGTGTTCGGGCGGATCGCCGCCCGCACCGCGTCGACGTCGGCGGTGTCGACGGCGGTGTACTCGACGCCCCAGTCGCAGTAGACCGTCGAGATCAGCCGGTAGGTGCCGCCGTAGGCGTCGGTGGGGAGGAGCACGTGGTCGCCGGGCCGCAGCACGCCGCGCAGCAGCGCGTCCTCGGCGGCCATGCCGGAGGCGAACGCGCGGGCGTGGCGGGCGCCCTCGAGCGAGGCCAGCGTCGTCTCGAGGGCGGTGCGCGTCGGGTTGCCGGTGCGCGCGTACTCGTAGCCCGCGCGCAGCCCCCCGACGCCGTCCTGGGCGAACGTCGAGGTCGCGAAGATCGGCACGACGACCGCGCCCGTCGTCGGGTCGGGCTCCTGGCCGTCGTGCAGGGCGCGGGTGGAGAAACCGTTCACCCCGTCCACCCTAGGCCCGGCCGGATCACGCGGGACCGCCGACGTCGTAGCGGCTGCCCGTCGCGAGGAACGCGAGGACGTCCGCGCGGGTGACGATGCCCGCCGGGCGCCCGTCGACGACGACGAGGGCGCCGTCGCCGCCGCGCAGCGCCTCCACCGCCTTCGAGATCGGCTCGTTGCTGCCGAGGCTGGGCAGCGGCTTGGAGAGGTGGCGCTCGACGGGGTCGGTGAGCGAGGCCTGCTCGTTGAACACCTTGTCGAGCAGGTCCCGGACCGTCACCGCGCCGCGCACCTCGGCCGCCATCACCGGCGGCTCGGCCCGCACGATCGGCATCTGCGAGACGCCGAACTCGCGCATGATCGACACCGCGTCGGCGACCGTCTCGCTGGGGTGGCCGTGCACGAGATCGGGGATCGAGCCGTCCTTGCGGCGCAGGACGTCGCCGACGGTCCACTCGCCGGTGTCGGGGGCCAGGAAGCCGTACGAGGCCATCCATTGGTCGTTGAACACCGTCGAGAGGTAGCCGCGGCCGCCGTCGGGCAGGAGCACGACGATGACGTCGTCGGGCCCGGCGTGCCGCGCCACCTCCGCCGCGGCGCACACGGCCATCCCGCACGAGCCGCCCACCAGCAGCGCCTCCTCGCGCGCCAGGCGCCGCGTCATGTGGAAGGAGTCGCGGTCGGGCACCGCGAGGATCTCGTCGGCGACCGCGCGGTCGTAGGTGCCCGGCCAGAAGTCCTCGCCGACGCCCTCGACGAGGTAGGGCCGGCCGTCCCCACCGGAGTACACCGAGCCGACGGGGTCGGCACCGACGACGCGCACCCGGCCCCCGGAGACGTCCTTGAGGTAGTGACCGGTGCCCGAGATCGTGCCGCCGGTGCCGACGCCCGCGACGAAGTGCGTGATGCGCCCCTCGGTCTGCTCCCAGATCTCCGGGCCCGTCGACTCCACGTGCGAGCGGGGGTTGTTCGGGTTCTCGTACTGGTTGGGCTTCCAGCCGCCGTCGATCTCGCGGGCCAGCCGGTCGGACACCGAGTAGTACGACTCGGGGCTCTCCGGCTCGACCGCCGCGGGGCACACGACGACCTCGGCGCCGTACGCCCGCAGCGCGTCCTGCTTGGCCACGCTCACCTTGTCCGGGCAGACGAAGATGCAGTGGTAGCCGCGCTGCTGGGCGATGATGGCCAGCCCGATGCCGGTGTTGCCCGACGTCGGCTCGACGATCGTGCCGCCGGGCTTGAGCTCGCCGGACGCCTCGGCGGCGTCGATCATCTTCTCGGCGATGCGGTCCTTCACGCTGCCGCCGGGGTTGAGGTACTCGACCTTGGCCAGCACGAGGGGAGCGTCCGGCCCGGTCGGCACCACGTGGTTCAGCCGCACCAGCGGGGTGTTCCCGATGAGGTCGGCGACGTGCTCGACGTAGCGCATGACGCCATCTTCCGGGCTCCGGGGCCCGGCGCGCCGCTCGCCCCCTCGGTCGTGCGAGGGATCACGTGGCGGACCTCGGGGGGTACCGGGCCGTCGTAGGGTCGTCCGCATGGTCGACCCTGGCCGCGAGGCCGTCATCGTCTCCGCCGTCCGCTCGCCGATCGGCCGCGCCCGCAAGGGTGTGCTGGCCACGATGCGCCCGGACGACCTCACCGCCCAGGTCGTCCGCGCCGCGCTCGACGCGGTGCCGGCCCTGGACCCGACCGAGGTCGAGGACCTCCTGCTCGGCTGCGGCCTGCCCGGCGGCGAGCAGGGCTTCAACATGGCCCGGATCGTGGCCGTCGAGCTCGGGATGGACACGCTGCCCGGCGCGACGATCACGCGGTACTGCTCGTCGTCGCTGCAGACCACGCGCATGGCCGCGCACGCCATCCGCGCCGGCGAGGGCGACGTCTTCCTCGCCGCGGGCGTCGAGACCGTCTCGCGGTTCGAGAAGGGCAACTCCGACTCCCTGCCCGACACCCACAACCCGTACTTCGCCGAGGCCGAGCAGCGCACCGCCGAGACGGCGGCCGCCGGCACGGAGGAGTGGCACGACCCGCGCGCCGACGGCCTGGTCCCCGACGCCTACATCGCCATGGGCCAGACCGCGGAGAACGTCGCGCTCGCCGAGGGCGTCACGCGCGAGGAGATGGACCGCTTCGCGTACCGCAGCCAGCAGAACGCGGCCGCCGCGCAGGCGTCGGGCTTCTGGGCCCGCGAGATCACGCCGGTCCGCCTCCCCGACGGGACGACGGTGTCGCAGGACGACAGCCCGCGTCCGGGCACGACCCTCGAGGCGCTCGCCGACCTCAAGCCGGTGTTCCGCCCCGACGGCCGCGTCACCGCCGGCAACGCGTGCCCGCTCAACGACGGCGCCGCGGCGCTCGTGGTGATGTCCGCCGAGCGCGCCGACGCGCTGGGCATCACCCCGCTCGCCCGGATCGTCTCCACCGCCGTCAGCGCCCTGTCACCCGAGATCATGGGCCTCGGGCCGATCGAGGCCTCGGCGCGCGCGCTCGCCCGCGCCGGCCTGACCGTGGCCGACGTCGACCTCGTCGAGATCAACGAGGCCTTCGCCGCCCAGGTCATCCCCTCCGCCCGCCGGCTCGGGATGAGCGACGACGACGTGGAGGCCAAGCTCAACGTCCACGGCGGCTCCATCGCCGTCGGGCACCCGTTCGGCATGACCGGCGCGCGCATCGCCACGACGCTGCTCAACGGCCTGCGCACCCGCGACGCCACCCTGGGCCTCGAGACGATGTGCGTCGGCGGCGGCCAGGGCATGGCGATGGTGCTCGAGCGCCTGAACTGACGTCTGCTGGGCGGCTGGCGGCGGGCCGGGCGGCGGAGCGAGGGTCACCTTCGCTCCGTCTGGTGCAGCGAGGGACTCCTTCGCTCCGGTCGCGATGGGGCGCCGGGGTGGAGCGAGGGTCACCTTCGCTGCACGAGACGGAGCGAGGGACTCCTTCGCTCCATCGCGCCGCGAGATGGGTGGAACCGCGGGCGACACGGCGCCGTCGAACCCGGTGTGAGACGTCGTCGCACCATCGATTGGATCGCCGTCGGGCAGGCGGCCCTGCACGACCAGATCCGCCACGCCGACCTCCTCGCGCTGGGCCTGTCCTCGAGCGCGATCACGCGCCGGGTGCACGCGGGAACCTGGGCGCGGAGTGGCTACGGCGTGATCTCGCTCGCCGGTCGCCCGCGGACCCGCGAACAGCGGTGGGCGGCGGCCGTGCTGTACGCGGGGCCCGGAGCGGTCCTCTCCGGAGTTGCCGCGGCGCGCCTGCACGGCCTCGAGCGAGTGCCGGGCGACGCCGAGGGCGCGGCGCTCGTCCTCATCGACCACGGGCGGCACCGGATCTCCCGGCCACCCGTCACGATCGAGCGCACCCACCGGCTGCCCACGCCGATCGTCGTGGACGGACTCCCCATCGCCCCGGTGGTGCGCGCCGTGCTCGACGCCGCCCGCCGTCTGGTAGACCTCGACGAGATCCGGGCGCTGCTCGCCGAAGCGGTCCAGAGGGGCAAGGCGTCGGTGCGCGCTCTCCGCACCGAGCTCGACCAGGGGTGCCAGCGGGGGACGTCCCGCGTGCGGCAGGTGCTCGGGGAGCTCGAGGACGGTGTGCGGTCCGTGCCCGAGGCCTGGGCCCGGTCGCTCGTCGCGGCCATCCCGCAGCTGTCGACCATGGTCTGGAACCCTCGCCTGGTCCTCGAGGACGGCACGTGGCTCGCCGACCCGGACGGCTGGATGGACGACGTGGGGCTCGCCTGGGAGATCCACTCTTTCCGCCACCATGCCGACCCCGCGGCGTTCGACGCGACCATGAGGCGCCACGCCCGAATGACCGGGCGCGAGGTGCACGTCGTGGCACACACCCCTCGGCAGCTCCGTGACGACCGCGCCACGGTCCGTGCCGACCTCCTCGCGGCCTACGCCGTCGCGGCGCGGCGACCGCGTCCCGCTGTGCGGGCACTGCCGCCACGCTGACGACCCCTCGCCGGCGTCCCGGAGTGTGGGTCTGCCCGCGTGGACCGAAGGCGTCCTTCGCTGCACCCCACGCCCCCGAGGACTCCCTCGCTCCTCCGAGGCCTGCTCCCACCGGCGCCCCCGTGCGGCGCGAGGGACTCCCTCGCTCCACACCACGCAGCCAGGGAGTCCCTCGCTCCCGCTCCCGGCCCCGGACGCACGACGGCCCCTCCCGGCGAACCGGGAGGGGCCGTCGTCGTCGTGCGGGGTTACTGCCGGAAGTAGCTCAGCAGCCGCAGGATCTCGATGTAGAGCCAGACCAGCGTGGTCATGAACCCGAAGGCCAGGTACCACGCGAAGCGGGCCGGGACGCCGGCCTTGACCGCCTGGTCGGCCTGGTCGAAGTCGAGCAGCAGCATGAACGCGCCGATGCCGATGCACACCAGGCTGAAGATGATCGCGAGCGGGCCGCCGTCGCGGAGGCCGATGCCGCCGTCGACGAAGAAACCGATCAGCAGGTTCGCGACCATGAGGATCAGCACGCCGATGGCGGCACCGATGACCATCTTGGTCAGGCGCGGCGTCACCCGGATCGCGCCGGTCTTGTAGACGACCAGCATGCCGATGAACACGCCGAGCACGCCGAGGATGGCCTGGAAGCCGATGCCGGCGTACTGGCTGCTCGAGCTCTCGAGCAGGCCGGTCAGCGAGCCGAGGGCCACGCCCTCGGCGAGCGAATAGCCCAGCACCAGGAACTTGTTGGTGCTCTGCTTGAAGATGATGACCAGGGCGAGCACGAGCCCGATGACGAAGCCGGCGAGGATGCCGATCCCGCCGAGGCCCAGCACCGCGCTGCCGATGCCCGCCGCGATGGCCAGGACGGCGTTGAGCGCCGTCTTCTGGACCACGTCGTCGACGGTGAGGGGACGGTCGTCGGCCGCCGCCGTCGGCATCGGGCCGCCGCCCCCGCCGAACATGCCCCCCGCGCCGGCCATGCCGGCCGGGGCCCCGCCTGTTGGGCCGAACCGCGCGTACCCACCCGGCGAGGTGGGCAGGTTGCGGAACGCCGGGTTGCTGCTGGTGCGCACCTCTCGTCCTCCTCCTACGCGGAGCCGCCACCGATGGCGGGATGCCATCGGCCGGGTCGACCGCGGACTGTCGTCCACCCGATCCAACGACCGGTCGGGCGCTCCGGTTCCCACCCGGGTAAAACGAACTTTACCGGATCGGTGATGGACGCTGCGTGTCCGCTTCGCCCCGTTCACGTCCCCGCTGGTGAAGTCTATCCGCCCGATCGGCCCCACCCGGGCGGTCGATGGTGTCGGGCGGCGACGACGGGGCACCCTGCCCGACGTCAGACCCCGCGCGACACACGTGAGGAGGGTGTCGGATGGTGGACTTCGGCAAGATGGTGGACAAGGCCAAGGACTGGGCCGGCGAGAACCCGGAGAAGGCCGACGGCTTCGTCGACAAGGGCGCCGACTTCGTCAACAGCCGCTTCGCCGGGCACGAGGACCAGGTGGGCCAGGCCGGCGAGAAGGCCAAGGACTTCCTGCACGGCGACCAGCAGGCCCCGCCGGCGCAGGAGGGGCAGGCCCCGCCGCCGCCCCCGCCGGGCGAGGAGCCCCGCCCCTAGGGCTGCCGACGACACGGCCCGGTCCTGTCACGCGACGGGGCCGGGCCGTCGCACGTCCGGGGTCAGGCCGCGTGGTGGTCGAGCCGGATCGCGAGCAGCACCGCGTCGTCGCGCAGGCCCTCCACGCCCAGCACGCCGAGCAGCCGGTCGCACAGCTCCTCGACCGGCATGTCCGGCGACTGCGCGGCGAGGGTGTCGACGATCAGTTGGGTGCGCTCGTCCGGGTCGGTGCCCGGCGCCTCGATGAGGCCGTCGGTGTGCAGGACCAGCAGGTCACCGGGCTCGCAGCGCACGGCGGTCTCGTCGCGCGTGATCTCGCGCGTCGCGCCGATCAGCGGTGACAGGTTGCCGGTGAGCAGCTCGACCGTGCCGTCGGCGCGGCGCAGCATGGGCGGCGGGTGGCCGGCGTTGGAGTAGCGCAGCGTCCAGCCGTCCTGCTCGCCGCGCTCGAGCCGGGCGTACACGGCCGTCGCCATCGCGGCCATGCGCAGGCCCTGGACGACGTCGTCGCAGCGGTCGACGACGTCGGCGGGCCCGAGGCCCTCCCACGCGTAGGAGCGCAGCACCCCGCGCAGCTCGCCCATCGCCGCGGCCGCGCGCAGGTCGTGCCCCACGACGTCGCCGACGGCGAGCCCGACGGCGCCGTCGGGCAGCGTCAACATGTCGTACCAGTCGCCGCCGACCTGGGCGCCGTCGGTGGCGGCCAGGTAGCGGGACGCGATCGTCATCCCGCGCATCGTCGGGACGGCGGGCAGCAGGCTGCGCTGCAACGTCTCGGCGGCGCCGTGCTCGCGGGCGTAGAGGCGGGCGTTGTCGACCGCGAGGCCGGCGCGGGCGGCGAGGTCCGCGGCCAGGTAGAGGTCGCGCTGGGAGTAGCGGCGGCCGTACGGCAGCTCGGTGCCCAGCGTCAGCGCCCCGAGGACCTGCCCGCGGGCCCGCAACGGCACGACGATCGCCGAGCGCGGGCGCAGGGCCTCGTAGCGCCGCAGGAGGTCGGCCTGCTCGGCGATGCCCGCCGGGCGCACCGGCAGCTCGGGCAGCAGCGACGGCGTGCCCGCCGTGAGGGCCTCGCCGATCGGGTCGCGGCCGTCCTCGGTGGGACTCACCCAGCGCCCGAGGTCGCGGACCTCGGACACCTTGGTCTCGTCGCGGTGGTTGACCGCGGCCCGGCGCACCGAGGAGTTGTCGTCGACCTCGTCGAGCAGGTCGACGCAGCAGAAGTCGGCCATGGCCGGGACGACGATGCGCGCGAGCGCCTCGGCGACGCCCGTGGTGTCGAGGCTCGCCGACATCGCCGACGTCGACTCGGTGAGCAGCCGCAGCTGCTCGCGGGTCTCCTCCGCGGCGGCGAGGGCGGCGCGACGCTCGTTCTCGACCATGACGCGCTCGGTGACGTCGGACTGGACGCCGACGAAGTTGACGACGCGCCCCTGCCCGTCGAGCACGGGAGTGATCGACACCTGGTTCCAGAAGGCGGTGCCGTCGCGGCGGTAGTTGAGCAGCACCTCGGTGATGGGGCGCTCCTCGGCGAGCGCCGTGCGGATGCGCGAGATCGACGCCGGGTCGGTGTTGGGGCCCTGCAGGAAGCGGCAGTTGCGCCCGAGCACCTCGTCGAGCTCGTAGCCGGTGAGCCGCGTGAAGGCCGGGTTGACCCACACCAGCGGGTTCTGCTCGCGCGCCGGGTCGGAGATCGTGAACGACAGCTCGGTGGCGACGACGGCGCGGTCGCGGACCATCTCGAGGTGCCGCTGCGCCCCCGCGCCCGAGAGCTGGAGGAACACCACGAGCGCGAGCCGGCGCTGGTCCTCGTTGACCGCCTCCGAGAGCGGGAAGCCGGTGACCCACAGCAGGCGGCCCTCGGCCTCCTCGCGCTCCTCCTCGGTGGCCTCCGAGCCGCGACGGGCCGCGTCGGCGACGGCGACGGGCTCGCCGGAGACGGGGATGCCCTGCGCGACGCGTGACAGCGGCGAGGCGGTGTCGCGCATGGGGCGGCCGGACAGGTCGGTGAGGCCGGCCGCCTCGCTCCACGCGTCGACGTCGATGGGCAGCGGGGCGCGGCCGCCGGTGAGGCCCGCGGCCGAGTCGTTGGCGTAGGTGACCAGGCCCTCGCCGAGGTCGATCAGCGCGACGGCGGCCGGGGCGGTGTGGAGGACCTGGGGGAGATCCGTGTCCTGCAGCCCGCCCGGCTCGACGACGGCGTCGCGGACGCGCTGGGCCTCGGCGGCGTAGTCGGCGCCGCCGCCACCGGCGGCACCGTCCGACCCCAGCTCGGGGGCCGGACCGAAGTCGTCGGTCGCCACCTCACCGTGGTCGCCGTTCGTCCTGCCCGTCACCTGGCGGAGCCTATCGGCCCCGCCCGGTCGACGACCTGGGCATGACCCCCACGAGGAGGCGAGGACGGGGAGCGAAGGACCCGTCCGGGGGACGTCGTGCGGTGACCGCCGGGACCCGGGGGACCCGCACGGTCGGCGTCGAGCCTGCTCACACCAGGAAGACCTCACGGGGACCGGGAGCCGAGCCGTCGGGCAGTTCGCGATCGCGTCCGGGACGGCCACCGAACGCCGCGCTGGCCGCCAGTTTACGGGCACGGACCGTCTCCGACAGCGCGAGCTGCCGGGCCCGCCGCCACGGCACCTCGGCCGACTCCGGCCCCGCCCAGCTCCACGCCTGGTCCAGCCACCGGACGAGGCGCACGCGGTAGGCGGCGCACACGATCTCCGCGGCGCGCCCGGCGGCCTCGTGGTCGTCGTCGCCGTCGCCCGACCACGGCGCCAGCACGCACAGCCCGTGCGGATCCTCGGCGAACCCGACGATCTCGCTCAGCGCGCCGACGACGTCGGCCTCGCACCCCGCGAGCCCCGCGTCGGGAAGCCCGAGACGGTGCCGGCGGACCTCGGCCACGCCCAGCGCCTCGTAGGCGGCGGCGAGCTGGGTCTCCTCGGTGTCGACGTGGTCCTCGTCGGGGTCGTCGGAGTCCGCGAGCCCGTCGAGGCGTGCCAGGACCGACGCCAGCGTCTCCGGGTCGGTGAGGTCCTCGGGGCGCACGACGAGGTCGGCGGGGGGCTGCTCCCGCGGCACCGCGAGCCCCTCGGGCGGGGTGCACGTGCGGCCGGGGCCGTCGGTGAGCGCGAGGACGTCGACGGAGGCGTGGCGCGCCGCGAGGCGGCGCAGCAGACCGCCGGCCGCCCGGATCTCGTCGCGCGGGTGCGGCGCGACGACGATCAGCCGCCGACATTCCCGGAGCGTCAGCGGCCGCAGGCCCTCGAGCTCCCGCCACGGCGGGCGGGCGTCCCCGCCCTGCTCCGGGATCCGACCCGACCCGGCTCCGTTGCCAGCCACGCCGATCACCTCCCCGGCGATGATCGTGCCCGAACTCCTCGCCCGTTCGGAGCAGCTCCGGGGCACGAACGTCGAACGGTCACCTCCGGTCGCCCGAGCGGTCGGACACCCCGGGCGGAGGCGGGCGCCGTCCCCCGGACGGACCGCTCTCCGCAGCACCACTGCGACGGGCGGGTGACGCCGGGACGACCCCGTGGTGTGCCGGTGGTGACGTGGTGGTGATGGGCGGGTGACGCATGATCACGGTGCCCCGCGCGGTGCCCCCGGTGGGGTTCGAACCCACACTGCGGCGATTTTAAGTCGCCTGCCTCTGCCGATTGGGCTACAGGGGCTCGGTGTCGCGGCAAGCCGGTCCGACGTCTCCCCTCCTCCGTCGGGGAGCCGTCGGCGTGCGGCGCCGCGTCCTGTGGTCGCCTCCCGCGGCGGGCACGACGACCGCGGGCAGCCTAGCCCGGTCTCGTGGCCCCGGGGCCGGTCAGCGGGCGAGGCGCTCCTGGAGGTGCACGGTCACGGCGTCGCCGACCTCCTTGCCGATCGCGGCCCGCAGCGCCGTGAGGAGCGGCAGCTTGTGCGTGCCGTCGCCCAGCGCCATGAAGGAGCTCCGGAACGGGTGGCCGTCGACGGTGCCGGTGACCTTGACCAGCCCCCGCGTGGCGAAGAACGCGGCGGACCAGTCGGTGCGCAGGTAGGTCCACCCGCCCGGCGCCGGGCTGCGCTCGATCACGCCCGTGAACGTGTGGTCGAGGGTGGTGCTGCTGCGGGTGCTCTCGGTGGCCACGGTGTGCTCCTCCCGGTCGTCGCGTGCTGTCGGGACCACCACGAACGGGGAGCGCCTCGATCGACACCCACCGGTCAGGAACGGACGTCCAGGCCGGCGGCGGCGGCCGCCGTGGCCAGGACGTCCTCCAGCATCGCCGGGGTGAGGCGTCCGGTGAAGGTGTTCTGCTGGCTGACGTGGTAGCAGCCGAACAGCTCGAGCGGCGCCGCCGCCCCGGGGTCGGCCGCCGCGAGCGTCACGTGCACCGCGTGCCCGAACGCCGGACGCGGCCGGGGGACGACCCAGCCGGGGTGGCCACCGGCGGGGTCGGGCGTGGCGAGGACCGGCAGCAGCGCCTGCCACCCGAACCCGCCGAGCACGACCACCACGCGCAGCGTGGGTCGCAGCAGCGCGAGCTCGCGCGCCAGCCACGGCCGGCAGCGGTCGCGCTCGGCCGGCGTCGGCTTGTTCTCCGGCGGCGCGCAGCGCACCGGCGCGGTGATGCGCGTGCCGTACAGCTCCAGCCCGTCACCGATCGCCACCGCCGTCGGCTGCGACGCCAGCCCCACGGCGTGCAGGGCCGCGTAGAGGACGTCGCCGCTGCGGTCGCCGGTGAACATCCGGCCGGTGCGGTTGGCGCCGTGCGCCGCGGGGGCCAGCCCGACGACGGCCAGCCGCGCGTCGGTCGCGCCGAAGCCGGGCACCGGGCGTCCCCAGTAGGTCTGGTCGCGGTAGGCGGCGCGCTTCGTCGCCGCCACCTCCTCGCGCCACGCGACCAGCCGCGGGCACGCGCGGCACCCGCTGACGGCCGCGTCGAGCGCCGGGAGGTCCGGGACGGACGCCGGGTCGACCCGATCAGCCGCGCCAGGCACCCCACGCCTCCCGCGCGGCGAGGACGGCCACGGCGGCGGACACCGCCGGCGCGCCGATCGACGGGGTGGTGCCGGTGCCGGCGAGCAGGTCGATCACGGCGGCCGCGAGGAGCACCACGACGAGCGCCCCGACGAGCACGACCGGCACCGGACGGGGTTCGCCCGGGGCGCCGGCGATGCCGTCGGCACGCGCGGCCCGGGTGTCGGCGGCGGCGAGCAGCGGCAGCGCGAGCGCGGCGGCCAGCGCGAGGCCCGCGCCGACGAGCGCTCCCCCGGGCCGGCCGGGCGCGAGCGCCTCCTCGGTGGCGGAGACGGCGCTGTAGCCGGCGAGCACGAGGAACGACACGCTCATCGCGCGCGCCGCCCGGCGCTGCCGCGAGACCGGGTCGCCGGCGAACTGCCAGCGCACGGGCAGCGCGGCGGCGAGCGAGATGGCGATGTGCGCGGCGAACGTGGCGATGCCGGGCAGCGTCGGACCGCCGCCCGCCCACCAGATCGCGATGGCGACGACCGTCGTGTGGACGACGGTGACGGCCACGAGCGCCCGCACCCGCCGGGCCAGCACGAGCGCCGCCAGCGGCAGCGTGCGGGCGGCGCCGGCCGGGGTCACCACGACATCGTCACCCGGCTCACCACCGCGCGGCCAGCGCCCGGGCGATGCCGTCGAGGATGTCGTGCTCGGAGACGACGAGCTCGGTGACGTCGGTGCGCTCGGCGAGCTCCTCGGCGAGCACGCGCATCACCAGCGACCCGCCGCCGATGACGTCGACGCGCCCCGGGTGCATCGGGCCGAGCGCGGCCCGCTGGTCGCGCGGCATGCCCTCGAGCCGGCGCGCGGTGGCCCGGACGTCGTCGAGGCCGAGGCGTGAGAGGTGGATGCGGTCGGCGTCGTAGGTGCGCAGGTCCATGGCGACCGCGGCGAGCGTGGTGGCGGTGCCCGCGACGGCGACCCACGTCTGCACGTCCTCCACCGCCACCTCGGTGAACGCCGGCGCGAGCGTCGCGCGCGTGAACTCCTCCGCCTCGGCGATCTGCTCGGCGGTCGGCGGGTCGTCGTGCAGGAACTTCTCGGTCAGCCGCACGCACCCGACGTCGGTGGAGCGCGCGGCGGTGACCTCGGCGCGCACGGCGTCCCACGTGCCGGTGACGAGCTCGGTCGACCCGCCGCCCACGTCGGCGACCACGAACGGGCCCTCGTCGGGGTCGAGGTCGGCGACGGCGCCCGCGAACGACAGCCGGGCCTCCTCGTCGCCGGTGATGACGTCCGCGTCGACGCCGACGACCTCGCGCACGGCGCCGAAGAACTCGTCGCGGTTCTCCGCGTCCCGCGTGGCGGACGTGGCGCAGACCCGCACGGTGTCGGGCCCCACGGCGACGCCGGTGCGGCGCAGCATCTCCGCGTAGGCGCCGAGCGCCTCGCGGGTGCGGGCCAGCGACTCCGGCGCCAGCCGGCCGGTGGCGTCGACGCCCTGGCCGAGGCGGTTGATCCGCATCTCGCGGTGGACGTCGCGCAGCCAGGCCGACCCGTCCTCGCGCACGGTCACGTCGGCCACCAGCAGGCGGATCGAGTTGGTCCCGCAGTCGATGGCCGCGACGCGTGGCATTGGACGACGCTCCCGTGTAGGCACCGGCCCCGGCTGCCCCGGGCTCCGGCCCACGACGCTACTGAGCGGTGAGCCGCCGCGCCCACGGCGGGTGCGGGGTGACGGGCCCGGCGTCGGGCGACCCTCGGCGGGAAGGGCCGCCCGACGGCCCGTCGCGCGGCGGGCCGTCCGCACCGCCGCACAGGACCGGTCGGGGGAACCGGCCCGCCCATCCTGCGCGGCGCCGGGCGGCGCGATCAACGTGAGACGGGGGTCGTGACCGGGGCGGGGGGCGGCTCCACCGATCCGTGGCCCGGGGACCACCCTGCGTGCCGCCGGCGGCGGGCGGGCCGTCCCCCGGTGGGGACGCCGGCTCAGCCCGTCGGGCCGACCTCGACGCAGGGGCCGGCGTGCCACCACGGGTCGCGCTCCGCGAGCCGCTCCAGGGTCTCGTCGCCGATCGGGTTGACCCCGGCCCCGCGCGCGAGCGTGTGGGCGACGTGGACGTGCAGGCACTTCACCCGCTCGGGCATGCCGCCCGCGCTCGTGGCGGTGCCGAGCGGCTCGATCGCGTCGCGGTCGGCCAGGTAGGCCTCGTGCGCCCGGGCGTAGCCGGCGGCGAGGTCGGGGTCGGTCGCGAGCCGCTCGGTCTGCTCGCGCATCAGCCCGTCGGCCTCGAGGGTGCCGATCCGCGACGTCAGCCGGGGGCACGTCGCGTAGTACAGCGTCGGGAACGGCGTGCCGTCCTCGAGGCGGGGCGCGGTCTCGACGACGTCGGGCAATCCGCAGGGACAGCGGTGCGCGACCCGGCGCAGCCCGCGCGGGCGCCGGCCGAGCTGGGCGGCGACGGCGGCGACGTCCTGCGGTGTCACGTCCCGGGGTGAGGGCTCGCTCACGGAGCCGTGCCGAGCGTGGTGCGCGCGACGCGGGCGTACCAGGGCAGCTCGGCCTCGGCGGGCGGCAGGCCGACGCCGGCGTCGCCTGCGCGCGGGTCGCGTGGGGCGGCGGCGTCGCCGGGCAGCTCGACGCGGTAGGGCACCTCGCCGGGGCGCGCGTAGCCGAGGCGCTCGCGGGCCAGGGCCTCGATGTGCGCCGGATCGCGCAGCGCCTGGCGGTCGCCGGAGAGGCGCCGGACCTCGTCGGTGAGCCGCTGCTGCTCGGCGGCCACGGCGGCCAGCTCGTGGCGCTGGGTGACGTAGTTGCGCAGCGGCACGGCGACGGTCAGCGCCAGCGCGCAGACGACGACCGCGAGGATCGCGGCCCGCCGGGCCGTCGAGAGCCCCAGCGCGCCGCCGGTGGCCTGGGCCGCGCGCCGGGCCGTCGCGGCGGCGGCCGCCGCGCGGGCCCAGGC
>NZ_BAABHO010000054.1:0-45452 GCF_039542135.1 Actinomycetospora chlora | reverse complement strand
GTCGGGCCGCTCCGCGCCGCCGGGGACGTCGCGGCGGCCGCCGCCCGCGCCCGCGAGCAGGACGCTCCGCGCGAGGCCGCCGACCTGCTCGGCGCCCTGCTCGCCCGCCGCGACGTCGACGACCTCGACGTCTCCCGCCGCGTCGCCCTGCACGCCGCCCGGGCGGCCGCCTGCGCCCACGCCGGCAGCACCATCGAGGCCGTCCGCGCCCGCCACCGGGCCCTCGCCCTCGCCGTCACCGACGCGGACGTGCTGCGCGCGGTGACCAGCATCGACGCGCCCGTCTCGTTCTCGCTCTCCGAGGGCGGCGACGTCGACGAGGCCACCGACGCCGCGGCCACCCGGCTGCTCGACGCCGGCCCGGCCCCGGCCGACCGGGTCCGGCTGCTCGCCGCGCGCACGTTCGCCCGCCCGCCCGACCAGGCCCGCGACGACGCCGACGCCGCGGTCGCCGCGCTGGCCGACCTCCCGGCGGGCTCCCCCGACGAGGTCGCCCTGCGCCCCGTCGCGCTCAACGCCCGGTTCTGGGGCCTGCTCGTCCCCGCCCGCTGGGACGGGCTCGACGACCTGGGCGTCGAGCTGCTCGACGCGGCTCGCCGCGCCGGGTCCTGGGGCCACCGCACGGTCGGCCACCACGCCCGCTTCCTGCACGCCACCGGACGCCACGACCTCGACGCCGCCCGCCGGCACGCCGCGGCCGCCCTCGCCGAGGCACCCAGCGGGCAGCTCGCGGCCACGCTGGAGTGGTCGGCGATCTTCGAGGCGGTCGCGCTGCTGGTCACGGGCCGGGCCGACGACGCCGAGCGCACCTACGAGGCCGCCGCGGCGGGCATGGTGGCCCGCGGGCTGGCCAACGGCGAGGCGCTGCGCCTCGCGGGGATGATCGGGGTGCGGCGCGCGCAGGGCCGGCTCGGGGAGCTCGTGCCGGCGCTCGCGCCGCTGCACGCGGCGTTCGGGCCCTACGTCGCCGACCCCTACGCGCTGGCCCTGCTCGCGGCCGGTCGCCCCGACGAGGCCCGCGCGGTGTGGGTCCCGGAGGTCCCCGTGCGCGCCGACTGGTGGTGGCTGCTGTGGACCGCGGCGCGCGCCGAGGTCGCGATCGGGCTGGGCGAGGGCGCGGTCGCCGCCCGCTGCCACGACGACCTCGCGCCCTGGGCGGGGCGGATGGCCGGGCTGATGTCGGGGACGGCGACGTTCGGGCCGGTCGACGGGGTGCTCGCCGACCTGGGCGTGCTGCTCGGCCACCCCGACGACGTCGTCGCGGGGCACCGCGCCGCGGCCGCGGCCCTGTGCGCCCGCCTGGGCTCGCCGCCGTGGCCCTCCGCCCGGCAGCCCGCCCCGATCCCCTGAGCTACTCGCCGAACACCAGGCGCTCGCGGCGGCGCAGCGCGTGGCGGGCGAACGTGCCGGCCCGCCCGAGGGCGGCGTCGACGGCCGCGACCTCGCCCGGCGTGGCGGTGGCGCGCAGGCGCACGGCGATGCCGGCGCGGTCGGGGGCGGTGGCCAGCAGCGCGCGGACGCCGCGGTGCCAGGCGTCGGCCGGGACGGAGACGGCGGCGAGCTCGCGGCCGGTGTCCCGGACGTGCTCGTCCAGCAGCTCGGCGAGCTCGGCCAGACCCTCGGCGAGCGTCCGCATGCGGGCGAAGTCCGCGGCGGTGGCCACGGCGAGCGAGCGCAGCATCAGCGCCGCGACCACCCCGCGCATGCCCCGGCGCACCTCCCCGAGCAGGCCGCGCAGGGCGACGTGGTCGTCGCGCAGCCCGGAGAGGTCGAGCGCGCGGCCCGCATGGCGGGTCAGCAGCACCCAGAGCAGGTCCTCCTCGGCCTCGTGGCGGTGCCGGATCGCCTCGCACACCCGCTCGACGTGGTCGGCCACGGCCAGCGCCCGGCGCTCGGTGACGGGCACGGTGCCCGCCGCGACGCCCTCGGCCAGGCGGGCGAGGCGGCGCACCTCGCCGAGCAGGGCGCGGTCAAGCACCGCGAGCACGGTGAGGTCGGCGGCCGGCCCGGCCGGATCGGTCACGCCGCTCGGGGACGGCGGGGCGGTGGGGGCGGTGGTCACGCCGGGCTCCTGCTGCTCGCGGTCTCGTCGGATGGGAGCAGCATGACCCTCACCGCTTGTCGTCGGCTTGTCGTCGACTTGCGGTCGCCGTCCAGTCGTCCGGGTGATCCTCGGTCACGCGCCGTCGTCGGGACCCAGCTCGCGCATCGGCGACCCGTCGGCCCAGGCCCGGATGTCCTCGACGGCGTCGCGGTAGAACACCTCGTAGGTGCCCTCGGTGACGTAGCCGAGGTGCGGGGTGAGCACGGTGTTCGGGGCCGACCGCAGCGGCGAGTCCGCCGGCAGCGGCTCGGTGCCGAACACGTCGAGCCCGGCACCGCCGATCGTGCCGGCGTGCAGCGCGGCGACCAGCGCGTCCTCGTCGACGATCGGGCCGCGCGAGGTGTTGACCAGCAGCGCGGTCGGCTTCATGGCCCCCAGGTCGTCGCGGCCGATGAGGCCCGTGGTGCGCTCGGAGAGCTTGAGGTGGATCGTCACGACGTCCGAGGTCTCCAGCAGCTCCCGCTTCCCGACGGGCGTGACACCGTGGGCGCGGGCCTCGTCGGGGTCGAGGTTCTCGCTCCACGCCACGACGTCCATGCCGAAGGCGAGGCCCACCGTCGCGACCGGGCGGCCGAGCCCGCCGAGGCCGACCACGCCGAGGCGGCGGGCGAACAGGTCGCGCCCGACGGTGTGCTGCCAGCCGCCCTCGCGCACCGCGCGGTCCTCGGCCGGGATGTGCCGGGTCAGGGCGTGGATGAGCCCCCACGTCATCTCGACCGTCGGCGTCGACGGGCTGACCCCGCCGGTGCCCGACACCGTGACGCCGCGGCGGTGGGCGGCGGCGACGTCGATGGCGACGTTGGCCGGCCCGGTCGTCACCAGCAGGCCGAGGTTCGGCAGGCGGTCGAGGACGTCGGCGGTGAAGGCGGTGCGCTCGCGCATGGCGACCACGACGTCGTAGGGCTCCAGCGCGGCGACGATGCCGTCGGCATCCCCGAGGTGCTCGGCGAGGAACGTGACCTCCTGCGCGCCGAGGGAGTCCCAGGCGGCGTAGGTGGCGGCGACCTGCTGGTAGTCGTCGAGCACGGCGACACGGCGGGGTGGGGGCACGGCGGTGTGTGCCCCCCGCGGTCGGGGGGCACACACCGGCCGTGACCAGCGAGGTGGACCCGGTACCGGTGCTGGACCGCGGGCGGACCCGCTGGCCGGTCTACGCCGAGCGCACCCGCCGGCGGACGCGCCAGTTCGTCGCCGACGTCGCGGTGCTGACGTGGGTGGCGGTCGTCGTCTCGCTGGCGATCCTGCTGCACGACGCGGTGCTGGCCCTGCAGGGCCCGGGCCGCCAGCTCGGCGGGGCGGGGCAGACCGTGCGCGACACGTTCACCGGCGCCGCCGACACCGCGTCGAACCTGCCCTTCGTCGGCGACGACCTCGCCCGTGCCCTGTCCACCGGCACCCAGGCCGGCGACTCGCTCGTCGCGGCCGGCGACCAGGAGGTGGCGGCGATCGACGCGCTGGCGTCGGGGCTCGCGTGGGCGCTGGTGCTGCTCGCCGTGGTGCCGGTGGTCGCGACGTGGATCACGCTGCGCGTGCGCTGGATGCTCTCGGCCCGGGCGGTGCTGCTGCTGCGCGACGGGCTGGGCCGCGCGGGCTGGGGCGGCGCCGGATCGGGCCACGAGGGGGCCGACGCGGACCTGCTCGCCCTGCGCGCGCTCGCGTTCGCGTCCCCGCGGCGGCTGTCCCGCGCGGTGCCCGGCGCGGCGTCGGGCTGGCGCCGCGGCGACCCCCACGTGCTCGCCCGGCTGGCCGAGCTGGAGCTCGGTCGCCTGGGCCTGCGGGGGCCGACCCTCGTCCGCGGTCCCGCGGTCGCGGTAGCCTCCGCCCCCGTACCGGACGAACCGGACACCGGTTCGGGCATCGCCCCCGGTACCGACGGCGGGGCGCGCCCCGGGACACTCCCCCGGGTCGACCCCGACGAAGGGTGGGGTGACACACCCCCACCACCGGGTCCGTCGGGGCCCCACACGTCCTAGCCTCGGCCCCCGGTCGGCGTCACCGCGCGCGGGGAGGGCAGAGTGGACACGGTGGACCGTTCGCGCCTGGACGCACTGCGGGCGCGCGTCGTGGGCTGGGTGGCTCGCAAGTACCTGGCCTGGCGCAGCCGCCGCGGGCTCGACCCGGTGACGTTGCTGCCGGACTACGCGCTCACCCCGCTGCGCCGTGACGGGCTGGACCCGGTGCCCGCGATGCGCGAGGCGCGCGAGGACGCCCCGGTGCGGCACTTCCCGCTGCCCTTCGGGGTGACGGCGTGGCTGGTGACGGGGCACGAGGAGGCCCGCACCGTGCTGGGCCGCACCCAGGGCCTGTCCAACGACTTCGGCCACCTCGTGGGCCAGGCCGGCATCGAGGGCGGGCAGAACCCGGGCGGGCTCGGCTTCACCGACCCGCCCGAGCACACCCGCCTGCGGCACCTGCTCACCCCCGAGTTCACGCTGCGCCGCCTGGCCCGGCTCGGCCCGCGCATCACCGAGATCGTCGAGGAACGCCTCGACGCCATGGCCGAGCTCGCCGCGGCGGGCGAGCCGGTGGACCTCGTGCGGGACTTCGCGACGCCCATCCCGTCGCTGACGATCTGCGAGCTGCTGGGCATCCCCTACGAGGAGCGCGACGAGTTCCAGGCGCTCTCCACCGCGCGCTTCGACCTCTTCGGCGGGGCCGGCGCGGTGTTCGACAACATCTCCGGGTCGCTGCAGTACCTGCGCGGGGTCGTCGAGCGCCAGCGCGTCGAGCCCGGCGAGGGCCTGCTCGGCCAGCTCATCCGCGACCACGGCGACGAGCTGGACACCGACGAGCTCGCCGAGCTCGCCGACGGGCTGCTCACCGGCGGCCTGGAGACGTCGGCGTCGATGCTGGCGCTCGGGGCGATGGTGCTGCTGCGCGACCCCGAGAGCTTCGCGCTGGTGCGCGACGAGCCCGCCGCGGTGCACGGGTTCGTCGAGGAGCTGCTGCGCTACCTGACGGTCGTCCAGATCGCGTTCCCGCGTTTCGCCACCGAGGACATGACCCTGGGCGGCGTGGCCATCAGCAAGGGCGACGGGATCCTCGTGTCGCTCTCGGCGGCCGACCGCGACCCGCGCCTGACCCCCGACCCCGAGCGGTTCGACCCCCGCCGCCCGCCGACGCCGCACCTGGCGTTCGGGCACGGGATCCACCGCTGCATCGGCGCCGAGCTCGCCCGCATGGAGCTGCGCACGGCCTACCCGGCCCTGCTGCGCCGATTCCCGGGCCTGCGCCTGGCCGACGACGCCGGCACCCTCGACGACCAGCCGTTCCGCACGACCTCGATCGTCTACGGCGTCGACGCCCTTCCGGTCGCCCTGACCTGAGTGCGAGCAACGCGGCATTCCTGGCACCAGGAGCCAGGATCGCCACATCCTCGCGGGGAGGACACGCCGGACACCGGGTATCGGGTAAGCCACCACGATCACCGGCGTCCCGGCACCGGGCGCGGGGTACGGATGCGGTGTGACCGACCGGCAGGTATCCCGTTCGATCGACGTCGACGCGCCGCCGGCGACGGTGTTCGAGCTGCTCGCCGACCCGCGTCGCCACCCCGACCTCGACGGCTCGGGCACCGTCCGGTCGGCGATCTCAGGCCCGGCGCGGCTGTCGCTGGGCTCGAGGTTCGGCGTCGGGATGCGCCTGCGGCTCCCGTACCGGATCACCAACACCGTCGTGGAGTTCGAGGAGGGCCGGCTCATCGCGTGGCGGCACGCCGCGCGCCACCGCTGGCGCTACGAGCTCGAACCCACCGCGACGGGCGGCACGCGGGTCACCGAGACGTTCGACTGGTCGACCGCGCTGATGCCGGCCCTGATCGACCGTTCCGGTTTCCCGACGCTCAACGCCCGCGGCATCGAGCAGACCCTGCCGCGGCTCAAGGCGCTGGCAGAGGCGTCCTGAGCTCGCGCTCGGCCAGCGCGCGGTCGAAGGCCCCGATGCGCTCGGTGTCGGCGAAGAAGTCCTCGTGGTCGACGACGCGGCCACGGCGCGTCCGCAGCACCAGCACCGCGCGGTTCTCGTAGAGGCGCGTGCCGTCGGCGGCGTCGGCGTGGTCGTCGAACCGCACCCACAGCGTCATCGCCCACGGCGGCCCGCTGACAGCGATCTCGCGGATCGTGCCCTGCACCCGCGCCGCGACGAACGCGCGCAGGAACCGCTCGATCGCGGGCTTCCCCCGCCAGGGTCCCGAGAACCGGTGGTCGCCCCGCGGGAAGTGCAGCACGGCGTCGTCGGCGTAGGCCGCCAGCAGCGTCGACGGGTCGCCCGCGTTGAGCCGGGTGACGTCGCGGGCGAACCTCGCCCGCAAGGCGACGGGCAGCAGGGCCCGCGTGCCCAGCCCCGCCGCGATCCCGATGCCGATCCCCGCTGCTGCCCGCATGGCCGCCCCGTCACGATGCACTGCTCCTAGGTAGAACGCTCTAGTGAGAGCAGAGCATACGATGCGCGACGTGGACAAGCCCCCGACCCGGGACCGGATCCTCCTGGCCACGGCCGAGCTCTTCCGGCGCCAGGGCTACACCGGCACCGGGCTCAAGACCGTCGTCGCCGACGCGCAGGCCCCGTTCGGCTCGCTCTACCACCACTTCCCGGGTGGCAAGCAGCAGCTGGCCGGCGAGGTCGTCCGCGCCAGCGGGGCGTACTTCGAGGCGCTCGTGCTGGCGGTGTACGACGGGCAGGCGAGCACCGCCGAGTCCGTCCGCGCCGTGTTCGCGGGGGCCGCCGCGATGCTCGAGGAGACCGACTACGTCGACGCCTGCCCGATCGCGACGGTCGCGCTCGAGGTCGCGAGCACCGACGAGGTCCTGCGGCGGGCGACGGCCGAGGTCTTCACGTCGTGGATCGACGTCCTCACCGAGCGGCTCGACGGCGACCGCGAGCGCGCGCTCGGGATCCTCAGCGCCCTCGAGGGCGCGTTCGTCCTCTCCCGGGCCCTGCGCACGACCGAGCCGGTGCACGCCGCCGGGCGTCTCGCCGTCGCCGGCCTCGAGTGAGTGGAGATACGGACACTGGACGTCAGCGGGGCCACTCCGCTGACATCGGCACCTACTCCGCCGAGGGGCTCGAGGCCTGGGCCCAGTACCGGCGGGGGATGCGGCCCGCGCCGCGGGCCGCGTGGCCGGCCTCGACGGCCAGGCGCATGGCCGTGGCCATCATCTCGGGGTCCGACGCGCGGGTGACGGCCGTGGCGAGCAGCACCGCGTCGCAGCCCAGCTCCATGGCCTGGGCCGCCTCGGACGCCGTGCCGATGCCCGCGTCGAGCACCACCGGCACCGTCGCCGCGGCGGTGATCATCTCGATGTTGTGCGGGTTGCGGATGCCCAGCCCGGTGCCGATCGGGGCGCCCAGGGGCATGACGGCGGCGCACCCGGCGTCGGCGAGCTTGGCCGCGAGCACCGGGTCGTCGTTGGTGTAGGGCAGCACCGTGAACCCGTCGTCGACGAGCTGCTCGGCCGCGTCGAGCAGCTCGATCGGGTCGGGCAGCAGCGTCCGCTCGTCGGCGACGACCTCGAGCTTCACCAGCTCCGTGCCCAGCGCCTCCCGCGCCATGCGTGCGGTGTGCACGGCCTCGGCGGCGGTGCGGCAGCCGGCGGTGTTGGGCAGCGGCTCGATGCCCAGGCGCTTCAGCAGCGCGAGCACGCCCGGCCCGCCGCCGGCGTCGAGACGGCGCATCGCCACCGTCGTCAGCTCGGTGCCCGACGCCACGAGCGCGCGCTCGAGCACGGCCAGGTTGGCCGCGCCCCCGGTCCCCATGACCAGCCGCGACGAGAACTTGCGGCCCCCCACCACGAACGGATCCACGCTCATCCCCCCTGCACCGCCGTGAGGACCTCGATCCGCGTCCCGTCGAGCAGCCGCGTCGACGCCCAGGAGACCCGGGGCACGACGGTGCCGTCCACGGCCACGGCGACGCCCCGCTCCGGCACGCCGTGCTCGGCCATGAGCACCGCGACGGTCGTGCCCGGCGGCACGTCGCGCCGTTCGTCGTTGAGCCACACGGTGGTCATCGCGCTCCCCTCCCTGCGCCGGCATGACCCGGATCAGGTTCGACGGTCGGAGCCTCGGCTCCCTCTCAGCCCGTGACGGGCTCCCGTGGTGTCCGGTTTCACCGTACGCGCGCGGCCGGGCCGGACGCGACGTCCGGACGGTCGGCCGCCGCCGGCGCCGCCTCGGCAGGCAGGGCGTCGCCGCGCAGGACCGCCGTCAGCGCGTCGACGGTGACGGCGACGAGCAGCATCCCGTTGCGCCCGTGCCCGGTCGCGGCCAGCAGCCCCGACGGTCCGACGGGGCCGAGCAGGGGGAGGTTGTCGTCGGTGCCCGGGCGGAACGACGCCGCGGTCTCCTCCAGGGCGTAGTCGGCGATCCCGGGCAGGACGCGCTCGACGTCGGCGACGAGGTCGCGCACCCCGCCGACCAGCACGTCCGGGTCGAAGCCGGCCTCGTACTGCGTCGCGCCGACCACGAGGCGTCCCCCGTCGCGGGGCACCGCGTACACCGGGCGCCCGCTCACCGCGGCCCGCACCGTCCGCGTCGGCGGCGGCAGCGACGAGCGTCGCGCCCGCACGCGCAGGATCTCCCCCTTCACCGGGCGCACCCGGTCGGCCAGCGCGGGGTGCAGCGCCGCCGACCAGGCCCCCGCGGCCACCACGACCCGGTCGGCCTCGAGCACCTCGCCGTCCAGCGACACCCCGACCACCCGCGCCCCGTCGTCGACGACGCGGGTCACCCGCCGCCCGTCGGCGACGACGCCGCGCGCCCGCCCGGCGGCCGCGAGCGTCGCCAGCAGGCGCCGGTTGTCGACGGCGAGGTCGTCGGGCACCGCGATGCCGGCCCGTACCGCGGGCCCCAGCGACGGCTCGCGACGACGCACCTCACGTCCGGTGAGGCGCTCCACGCCGCGGCCCCAGGCGCGCAGGTGCTCGGCGATGCGCTCGAGGTCGGCGACGTCGGCGGAGTCGACGGCCACCTGCAGCGTCCCCTCGCGGCGCAGGCCCACCGGCGTCCCCGCGTCCTCGGCGATCCGCTCGGCGAGCGCGGGCCAGCGCGCCAGCGACGCCGCGCCCAGCTCGAGGACGTCCCGCTCGCCGGGCCAGGCCTCGCTGATCGGCGCGAGCATGCCCCCGGCCACCCGCGAGGCGCCCGAGCCCGGGTCGGGGTCGACGAGCACGACCTCGCCGGCGAGCCGGTCGCGCGCCGCCGCCCACGCGACCGCGGCCCCCACCGCGCCCGCGCCCGCCACCACGAGCCGGTCCGCCACGGCCACCGACGCTACTGTCCCGGCGGTGAGCGCACCGATCACGGACCGCCGCGCCCGGCTGGCCGACGCCCGCCTCTACCTGTGCACGGACGCCCGCACGGCGAGGGGCGACCTCGCCGACTTCGCCGACGCGGCCCTGCGCGGCGGGGTGGACGTCATCCAGCTGCGCGAGAAGGGGCTCGAGGCGCGCGACGAGCTGGCGGCGCTGGAGGTCCTCGCCGACGCCGCCCGCCGCCACGGCGCGCTGCTCGCCGTCAACGACCGCGCCGACGTCGCCCTCGCCGCCGGCGCCGACGTCCTGCACCTGGGCCAGGACGACCTGCCGGTGCCGTGGGCGCGCCGGGTCGTCGGCGACGACGTCGTCATCGGGCGCTCGACCCACGACGAGGCCCAGGCGGCCGCGGCCGCCGTCGAGGACGGCGCCGACTACTTCTGCACCGGCCCCTGCTGGCCCACCCCGACCAAGCCCGGCCGCCCGGCCCCGGGCCTCGACCTGGTCCGCGCCACCGCCGCCGCGGCCCCGGCGCGACCGTGGTTCGCGATCGGCGGCATCGACCACGCCCGCCTCGACGAGGTCCTCGCCGCCGGCGCCACCCGCGTCGTCGTGGTCCGGGCCATCACCGGCGCCGACGACCCCGAGGCCGCCGCCCGGACCCTCCGCGACCGCCTCTGACGCCGCCGCGAACGGGGAGTTCGCGCGCGTAGAGGCAGCGAACAGCCCGTTCGCTGCGGAACCGGGGCGCACTCAGGAGGCCGGCACCAGGTGCAGGCCCTCGGTGCTGAGGACCTCGTCGATCGGCTGGTAGAGGCTGGTGCCGCCCGGGGTGGTGCAGTCGCCCGTGCCGCCCGAGAGCAGGCCCAGCGCCGAGCTCCCGGCCACGAAGGGCCCGCCGGAGTCGCCGCCCTCGCTGCACGCCGTGGTCAGCACCAGGCCCTCGACGGGCCCGGCGGCGTAGTTGGCGGTGACGTCGACGGCGGTCACGGTGCCGCAGCGCCAGCCCGTGGTGGAGCCGGAGCGGCAGACGGGCGCGCCCACGGTGGCCGTCGCGGTCCCCGTGATCGAGCGGGTGGTCGAGCCCTCGGCGGCCACGGACGGCGTGGCGCGCCAGCCCGGGCCGGCGTCGACGATCCCCCAGTCGCCGGTGCGGTCGAACACCGACGAGCGCACCGCCCCGATCGGTTGCTGGTTGGCGCCGCGCACGTCGCCGCCGCGGTTGGTGCAGTGCCCGGCGGTGATCGCCCGGGGCTCCCCGCCGGCGCTCAGCGCGGCGAAGGCGATCGAGCAGCGGGTGCCGTTCAGGTGGATCGCGTCGCCGCCCACGAGGTCGTAGACCGGCGGGTCGGCGCGCGTCGTGGGGGCGCCGACGCCGTCCACCACCCGCACCGACGGGTCCACGTCGCGGGCCCGCCGCACGTAGTCGGCGTCGCGCCGGTCGCGCGGGGTCGCGTTGAGGGCCAGCACGACGCTGCGGGTGGTCGCGTCGACGTACCAGGCGCTGACCGACGACGGGGCACCCTGCTCCGCGGCCAGCGCGTCGAGCCGCGCCTTGACCTGCCCGAGGTCGGGGTCCGCCAGCGCCGGCGCCGTCCCCGCCGCCATGGCCGGCACCGTCAGCACGACCAGCAGCAGGAGCAGCAGACCGCTCCGGTCCCGCACCGTGCCCCACCCCGTTCCCCCACACGCGTCAACGGCCGGACGCACGCTAGAGCGTGCGTCCGGCCGTCGGTGAGGGGCGCGGCGGTTTCTCAGCCGTTGGTGGCCCCGCCACCGGACCCGCTGCGGGGCAGCAGGTTGGGCAGCGGGTTCTGCGACGACTGCGTCGAGCGCGAGGTGGTGGTGGTCGGCGCCTGGCTGCCGGTGTCGCCGCCACCCTGCTGCTGGTCCTGCTGCTGCTGGGTGTCGTTCGACGAGGTCTCGGTGGACGAGTCCTCGGTCGCGGAGTCCGCGGGGGTGGTCGTGGCCTCGCCCGTCCCGGTCTCCTGGCCGAAGATGCTCCCGACCGACGTCCCGCTCTGCCCGCCGGAGAGCGGGTGGCCGGCGGCGGTCTCGACCCCGACGGAGGCGATGATCGCGATGACGAACACGCTGGCCGCGACGCCGCCGAGGGTGACCCAGGTCTTCCAGCCGAGGCTCCGCAGGCCCGCGGAGATCGCGGCGAGGCTGAACCGGCGCCCGGACGGCTCCGGCTCCAGCGGCGCGACCTGGGTGACCGGGGTGCCCGGCGGGGGTCCGCCCGGCCCCATCACCTGCGTCGGCCCGCCACCGGGCGGCGTGCCCGTCTGGCGGCTCTGCGGGATGAACGCGGTCGGCCGCGCGCCGGTGTCCTGGGGCCCCGGAGCCTGCCGGGGGTGCACCTGCGTCGGGTCGGCCAGGCCGTCGGCGCGCAGCGCCACGCGACCCGGCGCGACGGGGCGACCGGGGCCCGCGGCGCCGGGCATCCGGCGCGTCGGATCGGCGGGCGGCGTGCCGGGCCGTGCCTGCGGGCCCGGGACACCCGGGCCGGGCGTGGGCGGCCCGACGACGCGCGTGGGCTGCGCCCGCGTCACCGGGACGCCGGGGGCCGGGGCGCCGAGGCGGGCACCGGGAGCGGGCATCCCCGGTCGCGGCGCGCCGGGCGCCCGGGCGCCCTGCGGCACGCCCTGCGCGACACCGTGCTGCGCGGTGTGGCCGGTGACGCGACCGACGGCGGCGGCGACCTTCGTGGACCCGGACCCGGCGACGACGAGCCGCTGCTTCACGCGGTCACGCGTGACCTCCAGCGACTTCTGGTACAGCGCGGACCCGACGGTCGTGATGATCGACGCGACGGCGGCACCACCGATGGTGCCGATCACGCCGAGGAACGAGCCGAGGATCGCCGCGGTCGCGGCGGCCAGCGCACTGGCGATGATCTGCGGGAAGGTCAGCCCGACGCCGGCGGCTTTCTCGGACTTCTCTTCGGGGTTCGCTGGTGACATGGCTCCCGGGAGGCACGGATCGGGGGCGGACGGCTGCTGGCGGGGAGGCCCGCGTGGTGGGCCGGCGGGTGCGCCGCGTCTTCCGACGCACCCGTCGACCACAACGGACGACGCCTGCCATCGTGCCTCGTTGCCCGATCGTGAGAGCGTTCACCCGCGGACCAACTGCGTCTCAGCCGACCGGCCCAGAGGCTGCGCCGGACAGGGGAAACGCGGTGTCAGGGCCCCGGCACCACGGGGTGTCGTGGGCCCGGGTGCCCGGCCGGCAGGGCCGACCGCACCAGCGGCCACGACGCCGCGACGCACACCACGACGAGCGGCCAGGTGAGCACCACCTGCGCGATGCCGAGCGCCACCACCTGGTCGGCCACCCACAGGCCGGTGAACACCACGACGCGCACCGCGTACTGCGCCACCCACACCCAGCTCGCCCGGCAGTAGCCGCGCACGAGGTCCGGGTCGCGCCGCCAGCGCGTCGGGTGGCCCGTGAGCGCCCCCACGACGAGCCCCAGCAGCGGCCAGCGGATCGCGATCGAGACCAGCCAGGCGGCGAGGCTGCCGGCGTTGGCGACGATCCGCGGCAGGAAGAAGTCCTCCGCCCGCCCGGTGTACACGGCCAGCAGCGCCGCCCCCACCGCCAGCAGCAGCCCGACGGCGACCGCCCGCGGCCGCTCCCCCCGCCGCCACCGCCACAGCGCGACCGCCCCGGCGACGACGACCGCCGCGACCCCGCCGGCGAGGATCGGCTGGGACCAGCCGAGGGCGTCGGTCGCGAGCCAGGCCGCGACGAACACCACGCCCGGCACCGACGCGTCGATCGCCTGGCCGGGACCGCCGAGCAGCTCGGTGAGCGGGTTCCCGCCCCGGTCGGGCCGGGGCTCCTGCGGGGCGGGTCCGGTCACCCGGTGGTCTCCGGCGCGCGCCCGCGCCGGCCCAGCTCCGCGGCGAACGCGGGCGAGGGGGTGCTCGGGCTCGAGATCTCGACGAGCATGCCGTTGGGGTCGGTGACGAGCATCTGGCGCCGGCCGTGGAACAGGTCGCGCGGCGGGGCGACGACCGGCAGCCGCAGCCGGCGGGCCTCGGCGTGCACCGCGTCCACGTCGTCGACGAGGAACGTGAGGATCACCCCGGCGGGGTCGGCGCGGTAGGGCGGCGGGACCAGCTCGTGGCCGACCGCCCAGATGGCGAGCTCGTGCACGTCGTCGCCGTCGGTGCGGCTCAGCGCCACGTACCAGTCGCTGTCGAACGCGATGTCGAAGCCGAGCAGGGCGACGTAGAAGTCACGCGTCTCGGGCAGCCGGTCGGACAGGACGGTGGGGAACGAGCGGCGCATCGCCATGCGTCGGATCCTCTCTCCGGCGGGGCCTCCATCGTCGCGCACCGGGCCCGCTCATCCGGTCGGGGGTCCGCTCACGAGCCCGCGCTCACACCGCGTCCACCGCGCCCCCGACCGTCGCGCGGATGACCGCCCAGCACGCCTCGGTGAGCTGGGTGGCCAGGTCGTCCAGGCCGGCGCCGTGGGGCTCGTCGAGCCAGTGCGCGCTCGCCGAGTCGACCATCCCGACCAGCCCGAAGGCCAACGGGTGCGCGACCGGCGGCGGGATCTCCGCACCCAGCGAGCCGTCGACGAGCATCCCCGCGACGTGCCCCGCGACGGTCTCGCGCACGTTGGTGGTCGCCGACTCGCCGCCGGTGCCGAACGAGGTGCGCTTGAGGTAGCGGTAGACGTTCGCGTTGGCCTCGAGCCAGCGCAGGTGCGCCCGCAGTGCCTTGGCCAGCATGTCGAACGGCCGCCCCGAGGGCCGCCACACCGGCTCGAGCTCGTGCACGAGCCGCTCGACCGAGCGCGCGGCGATGGCGCTCTGCAGGTCGTCGCGGCCGTCGAAGTGGCGGTAGAGCCCCGGTCGCGACACCCCGGCCCGCTCGGCGATCTGCTCGGTGGTGACCTCCGGCCCGTGCTCGACGATGGCCGCCACCGCGGCGTCGACCAGCTCCAGCCGCCGGGCCTCGCGGTGCCCGGCCCACCGGGCCGCCCGGCCGTCGACGCGCGCCTCCTCGGGCGCGTCGTCGTCGGCGGGTGAGTCGCTCATCACTCGTCAGCGTGGCACCACGGCCACGCCGCGGCCACCGGGCTCAGCGCCCGCCCGCGTCCCCGGTCCGGCTGCCGACGTGCTCCCCGGCGCGCCCGACGAGCACGAGCAGGCAGCCGGCCAGGAGCCCCGCGACGACCGCACGGCCGCCGTGCGTGGGGTCCGCGAGCGCGACGAGCGCGGAGAACACCGTCACCGCCCAGGCGAAGGCCGCGAGCCAGCTCGAGATGGGCCGCAGCCCGGCGACGGCGGTGGTGTCCCGCCGGGCCCGCACGGCCCGCCACCCCGCGAGCACGAACGCGAGCACGACCGCGACGACCACCGCGGCCGTGCGCCCCGGCCCCGGGGCGACGAGCCCGACCACGAGCAGCGTCGCCAGGGCGACGACGAGCGCCGCGCCGGTGACCAGCCAACCGGCCCGTCGCACGCGTGCGACACCGTCGTCCGCGGCCGTCCCGATCGGCATGCGCGGCAGCCTAACGGCGCGCCGAGGGCGGGATGCGCGAGCCGGACACGGTGTTCGGTCGCCCTCCGCCGGAGCGCGGGGTCAACCACGGCCGGGTCCCGGTCGATGAGGGAGGCGACGGGCGCCGCGTGCACCTCGGCGCTCCGGGCACGATTCCCGCGAGGCGCGCCGGGGCACCCCCGCCGCTACCGATCGTGGACACGGAGCTGATCGTGGAGCACTGGGCGCGCAGGAGCGCTGGGCAGGGCGCGCGGCGCCGGCGCGTCCGGAGCACGTCCCGGCACGGCCGCGGCGACGGGCGCGCCGGCGACCCGTCCGACGTCCGGCCGGTGGCGCGGACATGAGCGGCCCGGGCCGCGACGCCGTGGACGTGGACCTGTTGGTGGACGCGCTCGAGAACGTGTCGGCCGAGCTCGAGGCGCCTCCTCGCCCCGACCGGGGCGACGAGGCGACCGAGAACCGCGCCGTGCGCGAGACCCAGGCCTACCTGGCCCGGGCGACCGCGCGGGCGCTGCGCGGCGACGTCGCCGAGCTCCGTCTGCAGGCCCGCGGGTCCGGTGACGAGGCCCGGCGCCTCCGCCAGGGCCGGCGCCTGCGCGGGCCCCGGCCCGCCGCCGCGGACGTCCCCGTCGCGGACCTCGAGCGCCTCTCCCGGCAGGCCCTGGCCGTCACCGAGGGCGTCACCTGGGCCGAGATCGCCGTGCCGACCGCCGACGGCAGCGTGCTCACAACCTCGGCGGGGCGGCTGGCCCCGGCCCAGGTCCAGGCGCTCGCCGCCGGCCCCCGTGCCGAGGTCCTCGGCCACGGCTACGTCGTGGCCGTCGACGACACCGCCCAGGACGCCCGTTGGCCCGCTCCGGACACCGACGGCGTCCGGTCGATCCTCGTCCTGCCACTGGGGGTGTGGGGGGTCCTCACCCTCACCGCGGAGGCCCCGCGGGCGTTCGACGACGCCACCCGGGCGGTGGCGCGTGAGGTCGCCGGCCGCGGCACCGGGCTGCTCGCCGGCGAGGGCGCGGGCGTCACCGAGGCCGTGCGGGCCCGGCAGCTGGTGGTCACGGCGAGCACGCTGCTCGCCCACCACGAGGACCTCGACCCGTCGGACGGCTTCGACGCCCTCCTCGAGCGGGCGCTCACGGCGGGGAGCAGCATCCTCGCCGCCGCCGAGCACGTGCTCGACGAGCTCGGACTGCCGGGGGACGGCGGGCGTCCGCACGCGCCGGAGCCGGCGACGCTGCGCCGCGCGCTGGCGCACCTCGAGGAGCACGCCGCCGAGGACGTCGACGTCGCCGACGTCGCGCAGGCGGCCGGGCTGGGGGTCCGTGGCCTGCAGATGACGTTCCGCCGCTGGCGGGGCACGACACCGCTGGGTCACCTGCGCGAGATCCGCCTGGCCCGCGCCCACGAGGAGCTGCGGGCGTCCGACCCGCGGGACACCACGGTGGCCGACATCGCCAACCGGTGGCACTTCACCCACCCCGGACGCTTCTCGGTGACCTACCGCGAGCGCTACGGCTGCTCGCCCAGCGCCACGTTGCGCTCCTGAGCGGTCTCCTCCACCAGCCAGCGCGCCACCGCGTGCAGCTTGAGGTTGGCGTACTGCGACGCGACGACGAGCTTGTCGAACGCCGTGTCGGCGTCGACGCCGTCGCGCTGCATGACGATCCCCTTGGCCTGACCGATGAGGTCCCGGCTCTCGAGGGCCGCGTGGAGGCCGCCGACCCGCCGCGCGGCGACCAGCAGGAGGCCGACCTGCAGCGCGGCGACCCTCGCGGCCGCCTGCGCGGCGGCCCCGAACGCGGCCCGCCCCGGCGCGGCGAGGACGAGGGCGAGCGGCCACGAGGCGTCGGTGCCGTCCGCGGTGCCCACGCGCTCGGTGGGGAGGGCCGGTGGGCAGAGCACCAGCAGGCTCCCGACGCCGAGCTCCGTCGCGTGTGCTCCCGGCTCGGGCCTCGCGAGGTGCAGCTCCGTCACCGGCTCCGCGTCGGCGGCGAACACCCGCGCGAGGGCTCCGCCGTGGTCGGGCTCCGCGGCCACGAGATCGGCGAGGACGTCGTCGCCCGACGCGACGGCCGGCCGGCCGTCGCGATCACGGCACACGAGGGCGGTCCACCGCGCGGCCGGCACCGCGACCCGCAAAGCCTCGCGGCTGCGGCGGAACACCTCCTCGGCGTCGTCGGGCCGGGTCCTGGTGAGGATCGCGCAGGCCCGCTCCACATCGGGCCACGTCGCGGGCTCGCGCCCTACGGGCGCCGCCGCCGCGCGCTCCCCGGCGGCCTCGGGTCCGCTGTCCACCGCCGGCTCGCAGGGCCCCGGGTCGGCGAGCTCCTGTCGTGGGTCGCGCACGGTCCTCCCAGCTCCGCGGTTGCCTACCGTTGAGTACACCGCCCGCCGCGCACCCGGGCAACCAGCGGGGCCTGTCCCGCCCGACCCGGCCCGTCTAGCGTCTCGGGACGTGGCGCAGGCACGGGTGGACGCCGCGCGGCGGCGCTTCCTGCGCCACGGCGCCGACGCCGTCGGGGCGGGTGTGGTGCGGCCCGAGGTGGTCGCGTCGTGGGAGCGGGCCGCGGGCGTCGACACCGCACGCCTGGGAGCCGCGTTCACGGGGCTGGACGGCCCGGCGCCCGCGCGGGTGGCGGCGGCCGAGCGGGTCCTCGACGCCGTCCACGGGCGCCACCCCGACCTCACGGCGTCCGTGCTGGTCGTCGACCGCGACGGCGTGGTGCGGGCCCGCCGCGACGCGGACCCGGCGCTCGCCGAGATCCTCGACGCCGTCTGCCTCGCGCCCGGCTACCGGCACGCCGAGGAGGTCGTGGGCACCACGGCGGCGGCGCTCGCGCTGCACGAGGGCCACGCGCTGGTCGTCGAGGGCCCGGAGCACCTGCACCCCGAGCTGGCCGTGCTCGCCGCGGCCGCGGCCCCGGTCGGCCGGGACGGGGAGCCGGCCGACCTCGCGCTCGTGCTGGTGCGGCACGCCGCCGAGGGCGCGGCGCGGGACCTGCCGCTGGCCCGGGTGCTGGCCGGCGAGGTGGTCGACCGCGACGGCGCCGACCGCCGCGAGCGGGTGCTCGCGGTGCACGAGGCTCTGGCGGCGACGGCGACCGGGGCGCCCTGGGCCGTCGCCACCGACGGCGAGGACGTCCTGCTCGGCCCGGGTGCCCGCCGGCTGCCCCCGGCCGACCAGCAGGCCCTCGCCGACCTCGCCCTGGCCGGCCTGGCGCTCGAGCACCCGGCCGAGCCCTACGTCGTCGACCTGCCCTCGGGCGGCGCGGCGGAGGTCGCCGTCCGCGAGGTCCGCCACGGCGAGCGGGTCGTCGGCTGCGCGGTCGGCGCCGGTCCCGCCGTGGACGACCAGGGGCGCCGCGAGGCGGAGGCCCGCCGCCGGCAGGGCTCGCACGTCGCCCCCACCGCGCGGCGGGACTTCGCCGCGGCGCTGCGCGGCGACGCCGGCGACCGCGAGCACGCCGAGGCCCGGGTGCGCGCGAACCGCGACCTGCTGACGCCGTCGCTGCGCGCCCGCCAGGAGCTGGCCGCGCACCTCGCCGGGCGCCGCCACCAGGTGCTCGTCGGCGAGGCGGGCGTGGGGAAGCGGACGATGGCGGTGCAGGCGTTCGGCCGGCTGCACGGCGACGGCGGGGTCACCGTCGTCGACGTCGACACCGGCGACACCACCGACGACGGCGCCCGGGCCGCCGAGCCCCTGGCGCGCCTGGTCGCCCGGCCCCCGAACCGGCCGTACCTCGTCGTCCTGCGCGGGCTGCAGGCCGTCGCCCCCCTGGCCGCCCGCCGGCTCGACGAGGCGCTGCGGCTGCTGCTGGCGCGGGCGGGCGGCGTCGTGGTCGTCGCGTGCCTGGACACCACCGCCGTCGACGCCGGCCGCCCCTACGGGCTGCTGCTGCGCCACTTCCACGAGACCGTCCGCGTCCCGGCGCTGCGCCACCGCACCGACGAGCTCGCCGACCTCGCGCTGTCGGTGCTGCGCTCGCTCTCGGGCGGGCGGTCGCTGCGGTTGTCGCACCAGGTCATCCGGGTACTCGAGGGCTACGCCTGGCCGGGCAACATCAACGAGCTCGAGGACGTGCTGCGCTACGTCGTCGCCCGCAAGCCCGTCGGCGTCGTCCAGGCCCCGGACCTGCCCGCCCTGTGCTTCGCCAGCCGCGCCCCCCGGCTGACGATGCTCGAGACGGCCCAGGCCGACGCGATCATCCAGGCGCTCTACGAGGCCCGCGGCAACCGCTACCAGGCGGCGGCGATGCTGGGCATCGCCCGCTCCTCGCTCTACCGCAAGATCGACGCCTTCGGGATCAGCTACATCGCCTGATGGCCTGCGGCCTCGTGAGTGATCTGGGTCGTCATCGCGACCCGAACCACTCACCTGGCCGCGGCCCTCTGTCCCGGTTCCGGGTCAGTGATCGTTCCCGCGCCTCCGGGCGCTGCGGGCTCGTCCCATCATGGGACAGGCGTGTGTGTCCCACGCCACTAGCGTCGGAGGACGGCGGCCTGCGGGGGAGCGGCCGGCCGCCGCCACGCGCGAGCCGACGGAGGCGACAGCATGAAGGCACTGGTGTACCACGGCCCCGGCAACAAGGCCTGGGAGGACGTCCCCGACGCGACGGTGCAGGAGCCCACCGACGTCGTGGTCAAGGTCGACACCACGACGATCTGCGGTACCGACCTGCACATCCTGCAGGGCGACGTGGCCGCGGTGACCGACGGACGCATCCTGGGCCACGAGGCGGTCGGCACCGTCACCGCGGTCGGCGACGCCGTCCGCGGGTTCGCCGTCGGCGACCGGGTCCTCGTCCCGGCGATCACCAAGTGCGGCCGCTGCGAGTACTGCCAGCGCGGCATCCCGTCGCACTGCCAGACCGTCGGCGGCATCGGCTGGATCTTCGGCCACCTCATCGACGGCACCCAGGCCGAGTACGTCCGCGTGCCCTACGCCGACACGTCGCTCTACGCGGTCCCGGAGTCGGTCACCAACGAGCAGGCGATCTTCCTCGCCGACTCCCTGCCCACCGGCTACGAGGTCGGGGTCCTGGCCGGCGGCGTGCGCCCCGGTGACACCGTCGCCGTCGTCGGCGCGGGCGCCGTCGGGCTCTCGGCGGTGCTCACCACCGGGCTGTGGGGCGCGTCGAAGGTCATCGCGATCGACTCGAACAAGTTCCGCCTGGAGAAGGCCACCGAGTTCGGCGCCACCGACACCGTCGAGGTCGGGCCCGGCACTGTCGGGGACGTCGTGTCGCTCACCGACGGGCTCGGCGTCGACGTCGCCATCGAGGCCGTCGGCTACCCGGAGACCCTGCTGACCGCGGCCTCGCTCGTACGACCCGGCGGGACCATCGCCAACATCGGCGTCCACGGCACCCCGGTGGAGTTGCCGATGCAGGACATGTGGATCTCCAACGTCAGCCTGACGATGGGCCTCGTCGACACCGTGTCCATCCCGACCCTGCTCAAGATGGTCGCCTCGGGCCGCATCCCGGCCGAGAAGATGGGCACGCACACCTTCACGTTCGACCAGATCGACGAGGCGTACGACGTCTTCGCCAACGCCGCCGCCAACCTCGCCCTCAAGGTGGTCATCACGCCGTAGGGGATGCGCGCGACGTTCCCGCTGGTCACCGGGGACGTCGCGCGTCTCCGTTCGTTCAGAGCAGGACGAGCACGGCCACCAGGCCCAGCGCGAGCAGCAGCGCCAGGGCACCGATCCGGTTCACCAGGGCGGCCGTGGCGACGATGTCGGCCGCGATGAGCTCGACGTGGTCGTCGACGGCGGTCGCCGGCACCAGGGGCGCGCGGCGCGGCGCCGGGACGTGGACGGTCGCGACGTCGGGACGGTCGGTCTGGGCGATCATGATGGCTCTCCCCGCGGAGTTCTCGGTCGTCGTGGGGGACGTCGAGGGCCCGGCCGTGGTCGTTAACGGATCTCCGCCGGGGTCAGTCGATCGTGTGGCGCGTCGCTGCGATCCGCTCGAGGACGACGGTCAGCGCCGGCCAGGCCGCCCGTCCGCGACGGGTGACGGCGTACGCGCGCAGGTGGACGCCGGGGCCGGTCAGCGGGAGCACCCGGATCCCGGGCCGCACCGGCCGGTCGGTCGGCAGCAGCCCGACGCCGAGGCCCGCGAGCACCAGCTCGTCGACGAGGTCGAGGCTGTCGGCCTCGTGGGTCACGTGCAGCCGGGTGCCCGCCATCGACGCGAGCAGGCGCAGCACCCGCTCGTCGGCGGGGTTGCGCGAGTTGCCGATCCAGTCGTGGTCCGCGTACGCCGCGACGACCGCGGGGGCCGCCGACGACCCGCCCGACGGCGGGTCGTCGCTCGCCGGCACCGCGAGCCCCCACGCGGTCGACCACAGCGGCGCCGCGGTGAGGTCGGGGTCGAGCGTGGCGGGCGCGAGGTCGTAGTCGTAGGTCAGGGCGAGGTCGATCTGGTCGGCGAGCAGCATCGCGTGGGCCTCGGCGGGCTCGTACTCGCGCACGGTCAGCCGCACGTGCGGGTGCCGCACGGCCAGGGCGGCGACGGTCGGCAGCACGGCCCGCCGCACCGCCGTCGCGAACCCGGCCACGCGCACGACGCCGCGCGGTTCGCCGTCGGGGTCGAGGTCGCGCCGCGCGGTCTCGACGTCGGCCAGGATCGTGCGCGCGTGCTCCGCGAGCCGCCGCCCGGCGGGCGTGAGCCGCGACCGTCGACCGTCCGGCTCCACCAGCGGCGTCGCCACCTCCCGGGCCAGCGCCGCGATCTGCTGCGAGACCACCGAGGTGCTCGTGCCCATCGTCTCCGCGACGACGCGCATCGACCCGTGGCGGGCGAACTCGACGAGGTAGGGCAGCCGCCGGGTGTCCACGCTGCTCATCGTCCGTCATCGCCGGACGATGCGTGAAGGATTCGCACGTGGACGCGGACGGTGGTGGTGCCTTCACTGGTCGCCGTGACCACCCTCGCGCCCTCGAGCGCCCGCACCGGCGCCGGCCTGGCGGTGACGGCGATGCTCTGCGTCCAGGTCGGGCTCGCCGTCTCGGTCGGGCTCTTCGACCGCCTCGGCCCCACCGGCACGGCCTGCCTGCGGCTGGTGCTCGCCGGGGTGCTGCTGCTCGCGATCGGGCGGCCGCGGCCGTCGGCGTTCACGCGGCGGAGCCTGCTGGCGTGCGCGGGCCTGGGCACGGTCACCGCCGGGCTCACGATCCTGTTCACCGAGGCGCTGGCCCGGATCCCGCTGGGGACGGCGTCCGCGCTGGAGTTCCTCGGGCCGCTCGGCGTCGCCCTCGTGCGGGGCCGCGGGCGGGCGCGGGGCTGGGCGGTGCTCGCGGCCGTCGGCGTCGTCCTGCTCACGCACCCCTGGTCCGCCGGCCTCGACCCGGCCGGGGTCGCGTTCGCGCTCGCGGCCGCGGCTTGCTGGGCCGGCTACATCCTGCTCACCCAGCGCGTCGGCGACGAGCTCACCGGGCTGACCGGGCTCGCCGTCTCGATGCCGGTGGCCGGGCTCGTCGCGGCCGGCGTCGCCGGCCCGGATCTGCTGGCGCACCTCGACGGGCCGACACTGCTGTCGGGACTCGGGATCGCCCTGCTGCTGCCGGTGATCCCGTTCAGCCTCGAGCTGCTGGCGCTGCGCCGCCTCACCACCGCCGCCTTCGGGACGCTGATGAGCCTCGAGCCCGCGATCGCGCTCGCCGTCGGCCTGGTCGTCCTCGGCCAGGTCCCGACCCCCGCCGCGGCCGCGGGCGTCGCCGCGGTCGTCGTCGCGGGGATCGGGGCCGAGCGGACGGTGGCCCGGACCTGACGGTCGGCGCGGGGACGGACCACCCAGGCGCTCGCGCAGCAGAGCCACCACGGCGGGCTCGACCGGCTGCGGTTCCCGGTGGAACGGCCTGGTGCCCTCGGCCGTCGGCCCGGGCCCGGGAACCACGTGTCCCCGCAACGAGACCGTCGATGCCCGGCGCCTCTCGGGATGGTGACGACCTCCGGAGCCGACGTACTCAGACCGGCGCCCTCCGGCCACCTTCCGCTCCGGCGCCGTCCGACGGCTGGGTGGAGTGCCACGAGAGCGTTCGCGCCAGTCCCGTCGCCAGGGGCGTCGTCGCCCGCCAGCCGAGGTGCGCGGCGGCGGGACCCACCTCGGCGACGTGCGCCAGGTCGTGCCGCCGGTCGGACACGTCGCCGAAGCCGAGCGGCCCGTCGTAGCCGGCGAGGGCCGCCAGGTCGGCGACGATCTCGCCGACGGTCGCGAGGTCCCCGGACCCGATGTCGACCACCCGACCCGGGGCGCCGTCACGGGTGGCAGCGCGCACGAGGGCGTCACAGACGTCGTCCACGTAGACCCAGTCGACCGATCGGGTGCCGCTGCTCAGTGACGGCCTGACGCCCTCGAGCAGACAGCGACAGACGTAGGGGACGAGCTTGCGTCCGTCGGGCTGGTCGGGCCCGTAGACCATCGCGATGCGCAGAACGGTCACCGGCAGGTCCCACTGGGTGTGGAAGAGCCGGGCGTAGCCGGTGGCGGCGGCCTTCGCCGCCGCGTAGGGCGAGACCGGCGGTGCGTCGCCGCGGGGCTCCTCGATCGAGCCGGCGAGGACGACGCGGCAGTCCGCGAGCTCGTGTGCGGCGGTCATCACCGCGACGGCGGCACGCGTGTTGGCGTCGAGCATCGGGAGCGCGAGCGCGCTCTCGCGGTGTCCCTGGACCTGACTGGCCAGGTGGAACACCGCCGCCGGCGCGAGGCGCCGCGCGAGGCGGCTGACGGCGTAGGCGTCGGTGAGGTCGCCGCGGTGCCACGTGACTCCTGGCAGGTCCGGGCGCTCGCCGGCGGACCCGCGCGTGACGGCGTGCACGACGGCGCCGTCGCGGACCAGCCGGCGGACCAGGTGGCGGCCGAGGAAGCCGGTCGCGCCGGTGACGAGGACGGAGCGTCCACGCAGGCGGTGGAGATCGTGCTCGGGATGGTGAGGGTGTCCAGCCATGGTCGGTGCCTCGGGGGAACGGGCGGCCCACGGTGGGACCGCGCGGCGACGGGGACGCATCGCGAGGGCACACCGCATGACGCCGGCGCCGAGCGCGGCGAGGGACCGCCCGGCGAGGGGCGGTGCGGATCAGACGGTGAGCCCGACCAGGGCGGGCGGACCACGGTGGGGGCGACATCGCACGGTGTCGTCGACCTCGACCGGAAGGGTCTCGTCCTCGGGTCCGGCGGGGCGCAGGGCCGGCGCGGCCGACTCGGGCACGGGCCCGCGGGCCAGCGTCGAGGCCACGGTCAGAACGGTCCAGGCGACGAAGACGGCGATGGGCTCGCTCCCCGCCACGACGGCGACGAGCAGGGCCACGGCGATCTGCACCGTGAGGCCCGAGAGCTCCTCGGGCACCTCGTGCGAGTGCGGCAGCAGGCCGGCGGTGTTCCGGGTCAGCTTCCCGACCCCGTGCGCCACCGGCTGGGCGATCACCGCGAAGTTGATGAGGGAGAACAGGCCGCGCAGCCGACCCCGCAGCAGCCAGCGCAGCACTCCGACCGCGCCCGCCACCAGCACGAGGCTCACCGTGTGGTCGGGCCGCTCGTCGGCGAGCAGGTCGAACGCGGCCGCCACGGCCACCACGGTCAGCGAGGAGGCGACGAGGGCGACCGAGCCGGGACGGCCGCGCGACCACCTCGCGACACATCGCCCAGACTGCACAAAACCGACGCTAGCATCCGATCCGGTGACGCCTCCGTCGCGGCCGCGGTGGCACCGCGAGGTCGACCGGCGGCGTGGAAGGACGCGCGGGCGCGCTCCAGCTCCTCGTGCGCGGCCTGCCGGTCCACCCGGCGAGTGTGCGCTCGCCGCCTCAGGACCGGGAGGCCTGGACGATGGCGGAGAGCACCCCTGGCGCCATCTCGTGGTCGCCGGTGATCGTGACGCCGCCGAGGCCGGCATCCTCCAGGTGGCGGCGGTAGGCGGTCGCGGTGAGGACCCCGGTGATCGCCCCGACCGACGCCGCCGCGTCCGCGACGCTCGCGGGGTCGGCGTCGTCGTCGGCGACCAGGTCCGCGACCCCGAGTCGGCCGCCGGGGCGCAGGACGCGGGCGATCTCGCCGAACACGGCCGGCTCGTCCGTGGAAAGGTTGATCACGCAGTTGGAGATGACCACGTCGACCGAGGCGTCCGGCAGCGGGATCGCCTCGATGTGCCCGCGGAGGAACTCGACGTTGGTGACGCCTGCGTCGAGGGCGTGCCGGCGGGCGAGGGCGAGCATGTCGTCGGTCATGTCCAGCCCGTAGGCGAACCCGTCGGGTCCCACACGGCGGGCGGAGAGCAGCACGTCGAGGCCGGCGCCGGAGCCGAGGTCGAGCACGGTCTCCCCGGCGACGAGCTCGGCGACCGCGAGCGGGTTCCCGCACCCGAGGGTGGCCGCTCCCGCGGCACCGGCCTCGGCGAGCTGGGCGGGACCATAGGCGTCCCCGCACGTCCCGGCCGGGTCGGCCGGGTCGGCCGCCGAACAGCTCGGAGCCTCGCCCGCCCGGACCTGGCCGGCCGCGGCGGCGTAGCGGGCACGGATCCGTTCGCGCGCCGCGGTCGACCCCTCGGCGGACCCGGTGGTCACGCGACGCGCCCGCAGCCGGCGGCGGTCTTGGCCTCGGTGACGGTCACGCCGGGCTCGGCGGCCTGCTCGTCGTGGGAGCAGCAGGCGGTGACCCCGCAGCACGCGGTCTGCCCAGCGTCGTCGGGCATCGTGCTGATGACCCCGTCGGTGCCGTAGACCTCGGAGTCCTCCGTGACGGTGTAGACCTCCCACGGCTCGTGACCGGGTCCCTGCACCCACACCTTGTCCTGGCGGGCGTAGCAGCAGGTGGTGTCGTCCTCGACCTGGGTGAACAGCCCCAGCTCGGAGAGCCGCGCGGTGGCGTCGTGGACCTCCTCGGTGGACCCGACCTCCACCCCGAGGTGGTCCATCACCGTCGGCCGGTCGGCCTCACCCTCGAGCAGCACCAGCTTCAGCGGCGGCTCGGTCACCGCGAAGTTGGCGTAGCCGGGGCGGCGCTTGGCGGGCTCGACGCCGAAGAGCTGACTGTAGAAGCGGATCGAGCCCTCCAGGTCGGAGACCCGCAGGGCGAGCTGCACACGGGACACGGTGTCCTCCTCGAACTCGGCCGACGTCTGTTTCGACATCGATCGAAGCAAAGGTTGCCTCGTGGTTCGATGACTGTCAAGGTAGATGTATGTCGAAGCAGGATGGGGCGCAGGAGCAGGTGCTGGCCCAGCTCGCCGCGGTCGTCGGCTGCTGCGCGCCGCTGGCCCGCGAGCCGCTCACGGCCGAGCAGTCGGTCGAGCTCTCCCGGGTGTTCAAGGCGATGGGCGACCCGGTGCGCCTGCGGTTGCTCTCGCTGATCGCCTCCCACGCGGGCGGCGAGGCCTGCGTCTGCGACCTGACCGACGTGTTCGACCTGTCCGGCCCGACGATCTCGCACCACCTCAAGGTGCTGCGCGAGGCCGGGCTGATCACCGGAGAGCGCCGCGGCACCTGGGTCTACTACCGGGTGCGCCCCGACCTCCTCGCCCAGGTCTCGGCGGTGCTCGTGCCCGCCGCCCCGGACAGCCCTGCCGCGATGCCCGCCGACCGCGACGCGCTGCCGGTGGTCGACGCGTGAGCACCGAGAACACCACCGCCGACCCGAGCGAGGCCGGGGTCGTCGCGAAGCTCTCCACCCTCGACCGGTTCCTGCCGGTGTGGATTCTCGCGGCGATGATCGTCGGGCTGCTGGCCGGCCGGCTGATCCCCGGCCTCGGCGAGGCCCTGGGGGCGGTCGCCATCGACGGCGTCTCGCTCCCGATCGCGCTCGGGCTACTGATCATGATGTACCCGGTGCTCGCCAAGGTCCGCTACGACCGTCTCGACGCCGTCACCGGCGACCGGCGACTCCTGGTGTCGTCGCTGGTGCTGAACTGGCTCATCGGGCCGGCGCTGATGTTCGCGCTCGCCTGGCTGCTGCTCCCGGACCTGCCCGAGTACCGCACCGGACTGATCGTCGTCGGGCTCGCCCGGTGCATCGCCATGGTCATCATCTGGAACGACCTGGCCTGCGGCGACCGCGAAGCCGCCGCCGTGCTCGTCGCCCTCAACAGCGTGTTCCAGGTCATCGCCTTCGGCGCCCTGGGCTGGTTCTACCTCGCGGTCCTGCCCGGCTGGCTCGGCCTCCCCACCGCCGGGCTCGACGTCTCCGCGTGGGCCATCGTCCGGTCGGTGCTGATCTTCCTGGGCATCCCGCTGCTCGCCGGCTACCTCACCCGTCTGCTCGGGGAGCGCGCCCGCGGCCGGGAGTGGTACGAGGCCCGACTCCTGCCCCGGATCGGGCCGTTCGCGCTCTACGGGCTGTTGTTCACCATCGTCGTGCTCTTCGCGCTGCAGGGCGACGCCATCACCAGCCGGCCCCTCGACGTCGTGCGGATCGCGCTGCCACTGCTCGTCTACTTCGCCGTGATGTGGGCCGGCTCCTACGCCCTCGGCCGCGCGGTCGGCCTGGGCTACGAGCGCACCACCACGCTCGCGTTCACCGCCGCCGGCAACAACTTCGAGCTCGCCATCGCCGTCGCCATCGCCACCTTCGGCGCCACCTCCGGTCAGGCCCTCGCCGGCGTCGTCGGCCCCCTCATCGAGGTGCCTGTCCTGGTCGCCCTCGTCTACGTCTCCCTCTGGCTGCGGCGCCGGCTCTTCCCGATCACCGATCCCACGCCCGAGGAGGCCCGCCGTGCCTGACGTACCCGAGGTGCTGTTCGTCTGCGTGCACAACGCCGGTCGCTCACAGATGGCCGCGGCCCTGCTCGACCACCACGCCGCCGGCAAGGTCGCGGTCCGCTCCGCCGGCTCCGCGCCGGCCGACGAGATCAACCCCGCGGTCCGGCAGGCCATGGCCGAGCTCGGCATCGACCTCTCCCACGAGGTCCCGACCAAGCTCACCATCCCGGACGTCGACGCCGCCGACGTCGTGATCACCATGGGCTGTGGCGACGCCTGCCCGGTCGTCCCCGGCAAGCGCTACCTGGACTGGGAGCTCCCCGACCCGGCCGGCAAGGGCGTCGACGACGTCCGCCCCATCCGCGACGACATCGACCGCCGCGTCCGCGAATTGCTGACCGAGCTGGTCCCCGCCACCACCATGTGACCGTGGCCGACACCGACGCCGCCACGGCGAGCACGCGACGCGCCCTCACCGGCGCCGTCCTGCTCGACCTCGCCGTGAGCCCGCTGTTCGCCTGGGACGTCTTCACCGACTCCCTCGGCCGCGATCTCGGCGTGGGCCGTGCGGTGCTCGCGGGCGTGTTCTCCGTCGGCCTGGCCGCCTTCATGCTCGGCGTCCTGGCGGGCGGACGAGCCGCGGACCGGTTCGCACCGCGCCGGCTCGCCCTGGTCGCGCTCGCCGGCACGGTGCTCGGACTGCTCGGCAGCGCCGCCGCGTCCTCGGTGGTGGTGCTGTTCCTGACCTTCGGCGTGCTGGTCGGCGGCTCCACCGGTCTCGGCTACGCCACCGCCGTCCGTGTCGCCGGCACCGTCGCCACCGGCCGCGGGCTCGCCCTGGGCCTGGTGGTCAGCGCCTACGCCGCCGGCACGGCCCTCCTGGCGCCGGTCGCCTCCACCCTGCTCGGCGCGATGGGCCGCAGTGGGACCTTCGTCGTCCTGGCCGCCGCCCTCGGGGTCCTGCTCGCCGTGGCGGCCGTCCTCGTGCCCGGCGCCGCGCCCGGCTCACGCCCGCAGCGCGGGAGCAGCCACGGGCAGAGGCGGCCCAGCGGACCGGTCGTCGCGCTGTGGCTGGCCTTCGGTCTCGGCAGCGCGCCCGCGCTCGCCGCCTTCGCCCAGGCCGGCGACCTCGCCGGAGACGTGGCCGCGGTGACCCTCGCGGTCGTCCTGCTCAACCTCGGCAACTTCGCCGGCCGGCTCATCGCCGGCCCTCTCTCCGACCGGGTCGGCCGACGCGCCGCGCTGCACGCCAACTCGGCGCTCCTCGTGCTCGCCTGCCTCCCCGTCGCCCTCGGCGCGAGCGGGCCGATCGCCCTGGCGGCCCTGCTCCTGCTCGGCACGCAGTACGGGGCGCTGTCGACCCTCGCCCCGGCCGCCACCTCCGACGTCGTCCCGGCCGAGCGCTTCGGCACCACCTACGGCCTCGTCTTCACCGGGTGGGGGATCGCCGGGCTCTCCGCGCCCGTCGCCGCCGCCGCACTCGCCACCGTGATCGGCTACGGCGCCGTCTACGGCATCTTCGTCGTGGTCGGCGCGCTGTCCTGGGTCGCCGTCGGGGCCTACGGCCGGCTGGCCGCCGACGGTGCGTGAGCTCGGCGCGACGGCGATCCGGTGGCTGCGCACACGCCCGGAGGAGCACATCCGGTCGGACCTGGAGCCGGCGCGGGGAATCGAACCCCGGACCTTTCGCTTACAAGGCGAGTGCTCTGCCGATTGAGCTACGCCGGCACGGGCGTGAGGCTACCGCCCCGGTCGACGGCGTAACGGGCGCCCGGGCCCGGTCGAGGTCCCGAGGGGACACCGCCGCCGGGAGGGGACGACGTGGTGCAGCCGTATCCGCCGCGGGCACCGGGGCGACCGCGCAACGTCGTGGCGACGGCCGGGTTCGTGTGGGCCCTGGTCGGCGCGGTGCTGGCGCTCGTCCCGATCATCGGCGTGATCGCGTGGGTCGCGAGCCCGATCGGGCTGGTGCTGTCGGTCGTCGCGCTCGGGCTCGCCACGCGGCGGGAGGGCGCGGGCCGCGGCCTGGCGATCGCGGGGACCGTCCTCGGCGTCGTGGGCCTGGTGCTCTGCGTGGTGTGGGCATCGGTGGTGGTCGCCGCGTTCGACCACCTGACGCCCCCGTCGAGCAGCACGACCAGCACCCCCTACACCCCGCCGCCCCCGCCCGCGGACCTGGACCGGACGGCCCCCGAGGTCACGCTCGAGGTCACCGGCTCGACGTCGGCGTCGGTGACCCGCACGACCCCGGACGGCTCGCGGACCAGCACGTCCGAGGCGCTCCCGTTCCGCGTCACGCTGCCCACCCCGCCGACCGCGATCGTCTCCGTCATCGCGAGCCACGTCGGCGCGCCCGACCAGGGGCCGCTCACGTGCACGATCAGCCAGAGCGGGCGTGTCCTGATGACGAGGACCGAGACCGGCCCCTACCCCGTCGCCGTGTGCACCGCGTGGTGACCCCACCTGGCAACCTGGAGCGCGGTCGGGTGGGACGCGGCGCACGCCGGGGACCCGACAACCTCCGCCGTCCACCACACGTCAGGGCAGGTGCTGGATGAAGTTCCCCGGTGTGCCCCGTCCGCGGCCCGAGCACGCCGGCGAGGAGGAAGAGGAGGGCGCGCCCGTGGGGGTGGCCCAGCGAGCACAGCGGGCACGGGGCTCGCTCCGTCGACAGTTCCCCGTCGCGCCCGACCTGTCCCGCGCGATCGACGCGCCGACGGTGCGGGACAACATGCTGCCCGTCGTCACCGGCCCGCAGGTCGCCGACGACGCGCTCGTGCTGCGGGTGCTCGACCTCGCGCTGCGGGTCGGCGAGGTCCAGCTCGCCACCGGCGCCGGAGCGGCCGTCGCGCACGACACGATGCTGGCCATCGCCCGCGCCTACGGCCTGCCGACGTGCGACGTCGACATCGCGTTCTCGACGATCACGATCTGCTGCCACCGCGGCAACGAGGCCGGCCCGGTCACGACGATGCGCAACGTCCGCTACCGCACGCAGGACTACACGCGCCTGACCGAGGTCGACGACCTCATCACCGCCGTCGTCGACCACGACGACCCGCTGCCGGTCGAGGAGGCCACCACCCGGCTCGGCAACGCCGTGCGGGCCAACCACCCGTACCCGCGGTTCGTCGCCGGCATCGCCCGGTCGCTGTTCGCCGGCGCGGTCGCGGTGCTCATCGGCGGCGGCCTGCTCGTCGCCGTGCTCGCGGCCGTGGCCACCGGGATCGTGTGGGGTGCGGCGCGCTGGCTCGGGCGTCGCAACGTGCCGCTGTTCTTCCAGCAGATGGTCGGCGCCGCGATCGTGACGCTCAGCGCGACGACGCTGGCCTGGTCGGGCGTGCTCGAGGACTCGCCGGTCTTCGTCATCGCGGCCGGGATCGTCGTGCTGCTCTCGGGGCTCTCGCTGGTGGGCCTCGTGCAGGACGCCATCACGGGGTTCCCGCTGACCGCGGCCGGACGGGCGGTCGAGGTGGTGCTGAGCTCGGCGGGCCTCCTGGTGGGCGTCGTCGTCAGCATCAAGCTCGTCAACGCCGTGCTGGGCACGGACGCGGTGGCCTACGCCGCCGTCGTGCCGCCCGGGCCGTCGCCGTCGCTGGACCCGCTGTCGCTCGTCGCGGCCGCCGGCGCGGGGATGCTGTTCGCGCTGTCGGCCTACGCACCGTGGCGGTCGCTGCCGTTCGCCGCGCTGGCCGGGGCGACGGCGTGGGGCTCGTACGCGGCGCTGGGGATCGCCGGCGCCGGCGAGGTCGTCGCGGCCGCCCTCGCCGCCGCGGCGCTCGGGCTCGTGGCGATGCTGCTGCCCCGCACACTGGGTACACCGCCGCTGGTGCTGGTCATCGCCGGGATCACGCCGCTGTTGCCCGGTCTGACGCTGTACCGCGGGTTCTCCCAGCTCGCGTACAACAGCGTCGCCCAGAGCGCGGTGACGATCCTGCTGGCCCTGACGTTCGGTCTCGCCCTGGCGGCCGGCGTCTCGGTCGGGGAGCAGGTGGGCTGGCCCCTGCAGCGGCTGATCCGCCGACTGCTGCCCGGAGCCGCGGAGGACAGAGCACGTGACGCACGCCGAGGACGCCCCCGCGTCTTCTGACCTGGTGGTGGTGGCCAACCGGCTGCCCTTCGACCTCGACGACGAGGGCACCTGGCGCCGGAGCCCCGGCGGGCTGGTGACCGCGCTCGAGCCGACCCTGCGCGCCCGCGGCGGCGCCTGGGTCGGCTGGCCGGGCACCCCTGACGCCGATCCCGCGGCGTTCTCCGACGACGGCCTGGCGATCCGCCCGGTGCCGATCTCCGCCGACGAGGTCGCCGCCTACTACGAGGGCTTCGCCAACGCGACGCTCTGGCCGCTCTACCACGACGTCGTCGCCACGCCGCGCTTCGAGCGCGACTGGTGGGACGCCTACCGCCGGGTCAACGAGCGCTTCGCCGATGCCGCCGCGGACGCGGCCGCGCAGGGCGCGACGGTGTGGGTGCAGGACTACCAGCTCCAGCTCGTACCGCACCTGCTGCGCGAGCGGCGCCCGGACCTGCGCATCGGCTTCTTCCTGCACATCCCGTTCCCGCCGGTAGAGCTGTTCGCCCAGCTCCCGTGGCGCGACGCGGTGATCGAGGGGCTGCTGGGCGCCGACGTCACCGGCTTCCAGACCGAGGGCAGCGCCGACAACTTCCGCCGCGCCGCGGTCCGCCTCACCGCCGCCACGGCCGGCGACGACCCCGCGCACCTCACGGCGCCGGACGGGCGGACCGTCACCGCCGGCGCCCACCCGATCTCCGTCGACGCCGCCGAGCTCGACGCGACCGCCCGCGAGCCCGCGACCGCCGAGCGCGCCGAGGCGCTGCGCCACGAGCTCGGCGACCCGCGCACGGTGCTGCTCGGCGTCGACCGCCTCGACTACACCAAGGGCATCGACGTGCGCCTGCGCGCGTTCGCCGGGACCCTCGCCGACGGCCGGCTCGACCCGACGGAGACGGTCCTCATCCAGGTCGCCACGCCCAGCCGCGAGCGCGTCGAGCACTACGCCGAGATGCGCGACGACATCGAGCTGGCCGTCGGGCGGATCAACGGCGAGCACGCGTCGATCGGCCGCCCGGTGATCCACTACGTGCACCAGCCCGTGCCCCGCGACGAGCTGGTCGCCTTCTACCGGGCCGCCGACGTCATGCTCGTGACGCCGTACCGCGACGGCATGAACCTCGTGGCCAAGGAGTACGTCTCCTCCCGCGCCGACGGCGGGGGCGCGCTGGTGCTCTCGGAGTTCACCGGCGCGGCCGACGAGCTCGCCGAGGGCGCGTTCCTGGTCAACCCGCACGACCTGGACGCGGTCGGCGACGCGATCGTCGCCGCGGCGTCGGCCGACCCCGAGGAGCGGCGGCGGCGCATGGCCCTGCTGCGCGAGCAGGTGCTCACCCACGACGTCGAGCGCTGGGCGAACGGGTTCCTGGCGGCGCTCGGTGTCGGGGCCTGATCCCCGGTTACTGGCTGGTATCGCTCGCTGAGCGAGCGATACCAGCCAGTAACCGCCGAGGACGGGTGCCGCTCAGGCCGTGCGGGCGGGTCCCGAGGTGGCGCGGGCGAGCAGCTCTGTGGGCAGCAGCAGCGTGCGGGAGCGCTGGCGGTCGCCGCGGTCGAGCAGCAGCTCGCCGGCCGCGCGGCCCTTGTCCAGCGTCGGCTGCCGGACGGTGGTCAGCTCGGCGCGCTCGGCGGCGGGGACGCCGTCGAAGCCGGTGACGGACAGCTCGTCGGGCACGGCACGGCCGGATTGGCGGGCGTGGCGCAGGGCGCCGAGCGCGAGGATGTCCGAGGTGCACACGACGGCGGTGACGTCGTGCTGGGCGAGCAGTTGCTCGCAGGCCGAGGCGCCGGCCGACTCGCTGTGGTCGTAGCGCTCGACCACCGGGACGTGGTTCCAGTCGACGCCCGCGGCGGAGAAGCCCTCGCGCAGCCCGGCCAGCCGGCGCCGCTGCACCTCGTAGCGGGCGCGCTCCTGGCGCAGCGGGCTCGCGAAGCCGTCGTTGCGGTCGGTGGACAGACGCATGCACAGCACGCCGATGTCGCGGTGGCCGAGGTCGGCGAGGTGGCGGGCCATGTCGACCATCGCGGCGTGGTCGTCGATGCCGACGCGGTCGACGTCGGGGACGGCGGTGGGCTGGTCGCACACGACCACCGGCACCGGCCGCTCGAGCACCGCGTGGAAGTTGTCGTCGTCGTCGGGCATCGAGTAGACGACGAACCCGTCGACGCCGGCCCGCGCGACGGCCCCGGGGTCGTCGGCCTCCGGGCTGACGGGCACGAGCAGCAGGCCCGAACCGTTGTCCTCGCAGGCCAGCGCGAGGCCCTCGAGGAACTGGACGGCCACCGGGTCGCGGAACGCGTAGGACAGCGCCTCGGTGAGCAGCAGCCCCACGGCGCCGGCCTTGCGGGTGCGCAGCGAGCGCGCCACCGGGTCGGGCCCGGGGTAGCCCAGGCGGCGCGCGGTGTCGAGCACGCGCCGGCGCAGCGCCGGCGAGAGCTGGTCCGGACGGTTGTACGCGTTGGACACCGTGGTGCGCGACACACCCAGCTCCGCCGCCAGCGAGGCCAGCGTGGCGGTCCGCCGCGATCGGCGCCCCTCGAGTGCCTCGGCCACCGTCCGACGGTAGCGACTGTCTCGATCTAGGGCCACTCCACGCGACCGACGGTGTCCGTTCTGCGCCCGGTGTGACCTGGACGGGGGAACGCGGCACCGCGGAGACGGACCAACGCCTCACCACTCCCCCGTGCCACCTGCTATCGATAACCGTTATCGTTTGCGTCAGTGCCGCCCACCGCGAGGAGCCTTCCCGTGCCCGTCCGTCCCCGTCCCTGGTCGCTCGCCCTCGCCGTCGTGGGGGCGCTGCTCGTGCTGGCGGGGTGCGGATCGGGAGGCACCGGGCAGGCCGCCGGGGCGCCCCCGGCGACGCCGGGCCGCACCCTGACCGTGGTGGCGACCACCAACGTCTGGGGCTCCGTGGTGGGCGCGGTGGCCGGGCCGGGCGTCGAGGTGCGCTCGATCATCCGGGATCCCGCGGCCGACCCGCACTCCTACGAGAGCACCCCGGCCGACGCGGCCGCGATCGCCGGCGCCGACCTGGTCGTCCACAACGGCGGCGGCTACGACGAGTGGGCCACGCAGATCCTCGACGGCGACCCGGCCGCGCGGAGCAAGGCGATCGAGGCCTTCGCGCTGCGTGGGGACCAGGCCCAGGAGAACGAGCACGTGTGGTTCGACCCGACGGCCGTGAAGGCCGTGGTCACCCAGGTCGCCGACCGCCTCTCCGCGCTCGAGCCGGCCCAGGCCGACGCGCTGCGGCAGCGCGCGGCGGCGTTCTCCGCCCGCGTCGACGACGAGGCCGCGCGGCTCGCCGCGATCGGTCGGGCCCGCCCCGGTGCGCGGATCTTCGCCACGGAGCCGATCGCCCACTACCTGCTCGCGACCGCGGGCGTCACCGACGCGACCCCGCCCGCCTTCAGCGAGGCCATCGAGAACGAGACCGACCCGCCCGCGGCCATCGTCGCCCAGGTGGGCACCCTGGTCGGCAGCCGCGGGGTGGACGCGCTGGTGTTCAATCCGCAGACCGAGACGCCCATCACCGAGCAGCTGCGCGCCGCCGCCACCGGCGCGGGGGTGCCGGTGGTCGACGTGACCGAGACCCTGCCCGCGGGCCAGGACTACCTGACCTGGCTCGACGGCACCCGTAGCGCGCTCGCCCGCGCGCTCGGAGCGCCCGCGTAGAGGACGTGAGCATGACCCCGTCGATCCGCCTGGCCGGCGCCGAGGTGCGCCGCGGCGGCCGCACCCTGTGGCGCGGGCTCGACCTCGACGTCGCGCCCGGCGAGTTCGTCACCGTCCTGGGCCCCAACGGCTCGGGCAAGACGACGCTCCTCGCGGTGCTGCTCGGGCTGCTGCCGCTCGCGGCCGGCACCTGCGAGGTCGACGGTCGCGCGCCGTCGCGCGGCAGCGCGGCCGTGGGCTACGTGCCGCAGCAGACGAGCGTCGACCCGCTGACGCCGCTGCGGGGGCGCGACCTCGTCGGCCTCGGCCTCGACGGGCACCGCTTCGGTCCGGCGTTCCGCGGCCGCGCCGAACGCGCGCGCAAGGTGCGCGAGGCGTTGGTGCAGGTCGACGCCCTCGACCTCGCGGACGCGCCGGTCGGCGCCCTCTCCGGGGGCGAGCAGCAGCGCCTGCGGATCGCCCAGGCGCTCGTCGGGGACCCGCACCTGCTGCTGGCCGACGAGCCGCTGCACTCGCTCGACCTCGCCCGCCAGCGCACCGTCGTCGAGCTGCTCGAGCGTCGCCGCGCCGAGCACGGCACCGCGATCGTGTTCGTGACCCACGAGCTCAACCCGGTCCTGCCCGTGACCGACCGCCTGCTCTACCTCGTCGACGGCCGGTTCCGCGTCGGCACGCCCGACGAGGTGATGACGTCGGAGACGCTCTCGGAGCTCTACCGCACCGAGGTCGACGTGGTCCGCGTGCGCGACCGCATCGTCGTCGTCGGCGCGGAGGACCGGCTCGTGCACACCGGGGGCGGGCCGTGACCAGCACGTGGGACCTGCTCGCGCTCGGCTTCGTCCGCAACGCGCTGATCGCCGGCGTCGTGCTGGCGGTGCTCGCCGGCCTGCTCGGACCGCTCGTGGTCGGCCGCGGGATGGCGTTCTCGGTGCACGGCACCGCGGAGCTCGCGTTCGCCGGCGGCGCCGGGGCGCTGCTGGTGTTCGGCACCGACGCGATCGGCTGGGGCGCGCTGGCCGGCGCGGTGCTCGTCGCGCTGCTCTTCGGCGCCCTCGGGCGGGCCCAGCGCGAGCGCGACTCGGTGATCGGCGTGCTGCTGTCGTTCGGGCTCGGGCTCGGGGTGCTGTTCCAGGCGCTGTACACCGGGCGCTCGGCGAACAAGTTCGGGCTGCTCGTCGGCCAGATCGTGGGCGTGGACGTCGGCGACGTGCTGACGCTGACCGTCGTCGGGGTCGTCGTGCTCGGGGTGCTCGCGGTCGTGCGCCGGCCGCTGCTGTTCGCGAGCCTCGACCCGGACATGGCCGCCGCCCGCGGCGTACCGGTGCGCGCGCTCTCGATCGTCTTCGCGGTGCTGCTCGGCGTGACGGTGGCCCTCGGCGTCCAGATCGTCGGGGCCCTGCTCGTGCTGTGCCTGCTGATCACGCCGGCCGCCGCGGCCGCGCAGGTGACGGCGTCCCCGACGCTGGCGAGCGCGCTGGCGGTGGTGTTCGCCGAGGTCGCGGTGATCGGCGGCATCCTGATCTCGCTCGGCGCCGGGCTGCCCATCAGCCCGTTCGTCGCCTCGATCGCGTTCGCGATCTACCTGGTGTGCCGGGCGCTGGGGTGGCTGCGGACCCGCCGTCGGGTGTCAGCCACCACCCTGGGTGACGCCGCGCCCTCGTTGCGCTGATCGGGGGACGGCCCGCCGCTACAGTGCGGGCGTGTCAGCTGCGTCCAGAAGTGCGGCGCCCGAGGACCGCGGCCTGCGACTGGTCACGCGGCTCGCGCTCGGGATCGTCGTCGTCACGCCCAACATCGTCGGCGCCGGCGTCGTGCTCGTCGTCGCCGCGTGGGTGCTGCCGCTGGGCACGCTCGTGCAGGACGACCCCGGCGCGCTCCTGCGCAACCTCGTCGCCTGCGGCGGCTACCTGCTGGCCGCCGTGGTCGTCGGGTCGGTGTGGGGCCACTTCCGGATGCGCGTCCCCCCGCCGCCGCCCGCGGGCGCCGACGAGCGCGTCGTGCGCAAGCACCGCAAGCGGGTCCGGCGGGTGGTGCTGCGGGGCCCGCTGCGGCTCGCGACCGTGCAGACGGTCCTGTGGGCGGCCGCGATCGTCCTGTTCGTGCTGATCAACGTCTTCGCGAGCCCCCGGCTGGGCCTGTCGGTGGGGGTGACGGTCGCGCTCGGCGGGGTGGCGACGGTCGCGGTGACCTACCGGCTCGTCGAGCGGGTCCTGCGCCCCGAGGTCGCGCGGGTGCTCAACGACCGCCCGCCCGAGGGCCGCATCCTGCCCGGGGTGGCGCTGCGCGCCGTCGGCTCCTGGGTGCTCGGCACCGCGGTGCCGCTGGTCGGCCTGCTGCTCGCCGCCGCGTCGTCGCTGGTCCTCGGCGGCTACACCACCGAGCGGCTCGGGCTCGTGGTGCTCGTCCTGGGCGGTGTCGCGCTGACGGTGGGGCTGCTCGTCACCGTGCTCACGGCCGTCTCCACCGCCGCGCCGATCCTCGCCGTGCGCCGCGCCCAGCGCCGCGTCGAGGACGGCGACTACGACGCCGAGGTCCCCGTCTTCGACACCACCGAGCTCGGCCTGCTCCAGGCCGGCTTCAACACCATGGTCGGCGGGCTGCGGGAGCGGGAGCGGGTCCGCGACCTGTTCGGCCGCCACGTCGGTGAGGACGTCGCCCGCACCGCGCTGGAGAACGACGTCGAGCTCGGCGGCGAGGTCCGCGAGGTCGCGGTGCTGTTCGTCGACATCGTCGGCTCGACCCGGCTCGCGGCCAGCCGCCCGCCGCAGGAGGTCGTCGAGATGCTCAACGCGTTCTTCGCGGTGGTCATCGACGTCGTCGAGCAGCACGACGGCTGGATCAACAAGTTCGAGGGCGACGCGGCGCTCGCGGTGTTCGGCGCCCCCACCGAGCTCCCCGACGCCGCCGGCTGCGCCCTGCGCGCCGGCCGCGAGCTCGCGCGGCGGATCGCCGACGAGCTCGACGGCATGTCCGCCGGCATCGGTGTCTCGGCCGGCGAGGCCGTCGCGGGGAACATCGGCGACACCCGCCGCTTCGAGTACACGGTCATCGGCGACCCGGTGAACGAGGCCGCCCGCCTCACCGAGGCCGCCAAGGAGATCGACGGCTGCGTCGTCGCCTCCGGCGCGATCCTGGCGCGCGCGGGCGACGAGGCCGGGCGCTGGCAGGTCATCGAGTCACGCGTGCTGCGGGGCCGCGACGAGGAGACCGAGCTCGCGGTGCCGACCGAGAACGCGCCGGCCTGCGCGGCCGAGCCCGCCCGGGTCGAGCGAGGGGCACCCTCGCTCGGATAGACGGGTGAGGGGCGCCCCTGGCCGGAACGGCGGCCGCCGCCCCAGGAGTGATCAACGGGGACTTCGCGCGCGTAGAAGCAGCGAACAGGCCGTTCGCTGCGTCCCGGGGCTACGCGCGCCGGCGGCGGGCGATCTCGGCGAGGGCGACGCCGGCGGCGACGGACGCGTTCAGCGACTCCACGTCCCCGGCCATGGGGATCGCGACGGTGCCGGTGCACGTCTCGCGCACGAGCCGAGAGAGCCCCTTGCCCTCCGACCCGACGACCACCACGAGCGGGCCGCGCGCGGCGTCGGGGCCGGCGACGTCGTCGAGGTGGTCGATGTCGGTGGGCGACTCGCCGTCGAGCCCCACCGCCACGAGTCCCTCGTCGAGCCAGGCCGACAGGGTGCGGGACAGGTTGGTCGCGCGCCCGACCGGCAGGCGCGCGGCCGCGCCGGCCGACGTCCGCCAGGCCACGGGCGTCACGCCGACCGAGCGGCGCAGCGGCAGCAGCACGCCGTGCGCCCCGAAGGCCGCGGCCGAACGCAGGACCGCGCCGAGGTTGCGGGGGTCCTGCACGCCGTCCAGCGCCACGAGCAGCGGCTCGACGCGGGCGAGGTGGGCACGCTGGCGCGCCTCCTCGAGCAGGTCGTCGGGGTGCAGGTACTCGAAGGCCGGCACCGACAGCGCCAGCCCCTGGTGCACCGCGCCGTCGGCCATCTTGTCGACGTCGCCGCGCGGCACCTCGAGCACCGAGACGCCCCGCTCCGAGGCGATCTTGATGGCCTCGCGCACGCGGTCGTCGATCTCGATGTTCTGGGCGACGTAGAGCGCCGTCGCCGGGCTCGCCGCGCGCAGGCTCTCGACCACGGGGTTGCGCCCGAGCACGGTCTGGGGGCCGTCGGGGTCCTCGCGGCGCGCCGGGGCCCGGCGGGCGGGCGCGCGGTCGTCACCGGCGGGGCGCCGCCGCTCCGGGGACGCCGGCGTGCCGCCGGAGCGGTAGGCCTTGTGGGCCGGGCGCTTCTCGGCGGGCGGGGTCGGCCCCTTGCCCTCGAGGCTCGAGCGGCCCTTGCCGCCCGACCCCTTGGTCGGGCCCTTCTTCGTCCCCGGCTTGCGCCGGGCGCCCGGACGGCGGGAGTTGCCGGCCATCTGCGTTACGCACCGTCCTTGAGCGTCCAGGTGGGGCCGTCGGCGGTGTCCTCGACGGTGACGCCGGCGGCCGTGAGCTCGTCACGCAGGGCGTCGGCACGGGCGAAGTCGCGGTCCGCCCGGGCACGGGTGCGCTGCTCGAGCAGCGCGCCGACCAGCGACGACAGCGCCTCGCGCGCGGCGTCGCCGGCGCCGCCACCGGCGGCGGTCTCGGCCCACACCACGGGGTCGAGGCCCAGCACGCCGGTCATGGCGCGCACCGCCGCGGCGTCCGCGAGCGCCTCGTCCCGCCGGCCCGCGTCGAGGGCCGCGTTGCCGCGGCGCACCGTCTCGTGCACCTCGGCGAGTGCGGCCGGGGTCGCGATGTCGTCGTCGAGGGCCGCGGCGAACGCGTCGCTGATGCGCCCGACCTCGACGGCCCCGACGCGGTCGTGCACGCGGTGCACGAACGTCTCGATGCGGTGGTACGCCGCGGCGGCCTCGGCCAGGGCGTCGTCGGAGTACTCCAGCGTCGAGCGGTAGTGCGGCGCCACGAGGTAGTAGCGCAGCTCCACGGGGCGCACGCGCTGCAGCACCGCCGGGATCGTCAGGGTGTTGCCGAGCGACTTCGACATCTTCGCGCCGGACATCGTCACCCAGGCGTTGTGCATCCAGTACTCGGCGAACCCGTCGCCCGCGGCGCGGGACTGCGCGAGCTCGTTCTCGTGGTGCGGGAAGACCAGGTCGAGCCCGCCGCCGTGGATGTCGAAGCGCGGGCCCAGGTAGCGGGTGGCCATCGCCGAGCACTCGAGGTGCCAGCCCGGTCGCCCGCGCCCCCACGGCGTCGGCCAGTCCGGCTCGCCGGGCTTGGCCGCCTTCCACAGCGTGAAGTCGCGGGGGTCGCGCTTGCCGCGCGGGTCGGCGCCCTCGCCCTGCTCCATCTCGTCGAGGCGCTGGCCGGACAGCTCGCCGTACGACGGCCACGTCGACACCGCGAAGTAGACGTCGCCGCCGGCGGCGTAGGCGTGCCCGCCGTCGATGAGGCGCCCGATGAGCTCGACCATCTCCGTGACGTGCCCGGTCGCCCGCGGCTCGACCGACGGGGACAGGCAGCCCAGCTGGTCGTAGGCCCAGGAGAACGCCCGCTCGTGCGTCGCCGCCCACTCCCACCAGGGCCGGCCGGCGGCCTCGGCCTTGGTGAGGATCTTGTCGTCGATGTCGGTGACGTTGCGGACGAGCAGCACGTCGTAGCCCGTGTGCGCGAGCCAGCGGCGCAGCACGTCGAAGTCCAGACCCGAGCGGACGTGGCCGACGTGCGGCACGCCCTGCACGGTGGCACCGCACACGTAGATCGACGCCGTGCCGGCGCGCTGCGGGCGGAACTCCCGCAGCTCGCGTCGTGCGGTGTCGTACAGGTGCAGGCTCACCGCCCGGATCCTACGGAACGCGGTCCCGCCGCTCGTCGAGGTGTCCGGTCCCCCGGCCGACCGATCGTTCGGTAACCCTCTTCCCAACGTGTGAGGGGCGACATAGAGTCGCGCGAGTCATTCGACGGTTCCCCAACGCGAGGAGTGGTCAGCGTTGTCCATCACGTGCCGGACGTCTCTCGTCCGTCAGGCCCCGGGCAAGTACGAGACGGCGACGGTGGAGGTGGACGACCCGCGCCAGGACGAGCTGCGCGTCAAGATGGTCGCGTCGGGGCTGTGCCACTCCGACGACCACATCGCGACCGGTGACATCCCCGTCGGCACCTACCCGTTCGCCGGCGGCCACGAGGGCGGCGGCATCGTCGAGTCGGTGGGCCCGAACACCTCGGGCTTCGAGGTCGGCGACAAGGTCCTCTTCTCGTTCCTCCCCGCCTGCGGCAAGTGCCGTTGGTGCGCGACCGGCCACTCGAACCTCTGCGACCTCGGCGCGGGCCTGCTCGCGGGCACCCGCTGGACCGAGGACTCCACCCGTCTGCACCTCGAGGACGGCACCAACGTCGGCCAGATGTGCGGCATCTCGACGTTCTCCGAGTACACGACCGTCGCGGTCGACTCGGCGATCAAGGTCCCGCAGGACACGAACCTCGAGACGACCTGCCTGCTCGGCTGCGCCGTCGGCACCGGCTGGGGCACCGCGGTGAACACCGGCGACGTCGCCCCCGGCGACACCGTGATCATCCAGGGCATCGGCGGCATCGGGGCCAACGCCGTCCAGGGCGCCGCGCACGCGGGCGCGGCCAACGTCATCGCCGTCGACCCGGTCGCGTTCAAGCGCGAGAAGGCCCAGGAGCTCGGCGCCACGCACGCGGTGGAGTCGATGGAGGAGGCCACCGAGATCGCCAAGGGCTTCACCAACGGCCAGGGCGCCGACGTCGCGCTCGTGACCATCGGCATCACCAAGCCCGAGCACGTGGGCGAGGCCTTCGCGTCGATCCGCAAGCAGGGCACGGTCGTCGTCACCGGTCTCGGCGACATCACCGAGGTCGGTGTGCCGATCCCGATCGGCGAGCTGACGCTGTTCGAGAAGAAGCTCAAGGGCTCGCTGTTCGGCTCCTCGAACCCGAAGGCCGACATCCCGAAGATGCTGGGCCTCTACAACGCCGGCAAGCTCAAGCTCGACGAGCTCATCACCAAGCGGTACACGCTCGACGAGGTCGCCCAGGGCTACGAGGACATGCACGCCGGCAAGAACATCCGCGGCGTCCTGGTCTTCGACTGAGGTATCGACCCCACGTGACGAACGGTTCCGCGGCCCCGGTCTCGCTGGTCGAGACCGGGGCCGCCCCCGGTCTGCCCACCGCCGGACGGCTGCCCGTCCGGGACATGATCGACGCCGCCCGCGCGCGGGTGATCGGACGCGTGCGCGAGTCGGAGGTCATCGCCGCGGCGCTGGCCGCCGGGCGCAGCGTGCTGCTCGAGGGCCCGCCCGGCACCGGCAAGACGACGCTGCTGCGCGCGCTCGCCGAGGGCGCGGGCGTCGGGCTCGAGCTGGTCGAGGGCAACGCCGAGCTCTCGCCGGCGCGGCTGGTCGGCCACCACGACCCCTCGCGCGTGCTCACCGAGGACTACCGGCCCGAGAACTTCGTGCCCGGGCCCCTGGTCCGTGCGCTGACCTCGGGCGCCCTGCTCTACGTCGAGGAGCTCAACCGCGTCCCCGAGGAGACGCTGAACGTGCTGCTCGGCGTCCTCTCGGAGCGGCGCCTGCACGTGCCGCGGCTCGGCGAGGTCGACGCGGCGCCAAGCTTCCGGCTCGTGGCCGCCATGAACCCGTCGGACGCCGTGGGCACCGGCCGGATCACGCCGGCGCTCTACGACCGCTCGTGCCGCGTCGGGTTCGCCCACCAGGACGCGGACGAGGAGACGGCCATCGTGCGGCGCGACCACGGCGTGGTCGACGGCGGCTTCGTCGAGCGGGCCGTCCGCGCCACGCGGGCGACCCGCGACCACCGCGACCTCCGTCTGGGCTCGTCGGTGCGGGGCGCGCTCGACCTCGTCGCGGTCGCGGCGTCGCTCGCCGAGCTGCGCGACGTCACCCTGGCCGGACGCCTCGCGGCGGGCGCCGAGTCGACCGGCACGGACGCCGCGCTGGCCGCGCTCACCGGGCGCGTGCAGCTGCTCGAGGGCTCGACGCGCACGGTCGAGGACGTGGTCGCCGAGCTGTGGGCTGCGAGCGCGCCGGCCGACGAGACCGCGCCCGACGGGAACGGGGACCCGGGAAAAGCCTGAGCCCCGGGCCTCCGCCGGCCGAGCCGGGCCGCTCGCCCGGGGCGCCCCCGCGGGTCGTCACCGACCCCAAGGAGGTCGAGCAGCTCCTGCGCGACCAGTCCCGGCGCACCGAGACCCGCGCCGACCTCGAGCGCCGGCACGGCGACGAGCTCGCCGAGGTCAGCCCGACCGTGGGCGTGCTCGACGAGGCCGCAGTGGCCGGGGCGTACGACGAGGACCCGGACCGCACCGTCGACCTCCTCGCCGACCTCGCCCGCGCCACCGACCCGACGCTGCGCGCCGCGGCCCGGCGCCTGGCCGTGCGGCTGCTCGTGCCGCCGGCGCGGGCCGGGGACACCGAGCGCCGCGGCTCGACCCGCCTGACCACCGTCGCGGGCGAGGGACTCGACCTCGATCTCGACGCGACCTTGGAACGGTCGCTGGAGCACCGTCCGGTGCGCGCCGAGGACCTGCGCTGGCGCGGGTGGCGCTCGCCGGGCCGGGCGATCGTGCTGCTGGTCGACGCGTCGGGGTCGGTGGCCGGCAAGCCGCTCACCACGGCGGTGACCACGGCCGGGGCGCTCGCCGCCGGCCTGCGCACCGACGACGAGCTGGCCGTCGTGGCGTTCTGGTCGCGCGCCGTCCTGCTGCGCCACCTGCACTCCCCCGCGCCGGCGTCGGCGGTGCTCGACTCCCTGCTCGACCTGCGGGGCGGCTCGACCACCGACCTCGCCCTCGGGCTGCGCACCGCGCTCGCCCAGGCCGCCGCGGCACGCGTGCCGCACGCCGACGTCCTCGTCCTCACCGACGGGGCGTGGAACGAGGGCGAGGACCCGGACCCGGTCGCGGGCGGCTCGGGGACCGCGCGGGTGCACACGCTCGTCACCGTCGACGACGAGGAGGCGCGCGTCTCCTGCGCGCGCCTGGCCGCGGCGGGCGGCGGCCGGTCGGTGCCGCTCTACCGGCCCTCCGACGCCCCGGCCGCGGTGCGGGCGGTGCTGCGGGCCTGATGGTCCGGCCGGTCCGTACCCGCGACGTCGCGGGCGTGCAGCTCCAGCAGCGCGGCGCACTCGGCGCGCAGCCGCGTCCGGTCGACCGGGCGGACGATGACGTGCGCGCCCGTGGGGTCGGGGCCGACGGCGACGCGGCCGGTGACGGTGTCGAGCACCGTGAGCACCCGGGGTCCGCGGCACCGGACGCCCTCGGCGTCGCGCACCGCGACCCCGAACGTCGCCGCCCGGATCGGCGGGGCGGCCCACATGGCACGCAGGCGGGCGAGGTGGTGGGACGGCACGCCCGCACGCCGCAGGCGCCGGAGGCGCTCGTCGGTGGTGAGGCCCTCGCCGTGCAGGGCGTCCGCCGGGAGGGTCATCGGCACGCCGGGCGCGGCCGGCGCGTCGGGGTGGCGGGCGAGCAGGGCGCCGGCCGGGTCCCGCGGATCGGCGGGCTCGAGGCGCAGGCCCCGCCCGGTCAGCCAGGCGACGACGCCCAGGCCCCCGCGGGCCGCGGCGACCACGCCGAGGGGCGGGGCGTCCGGGACGAGGAGGCGGACGTCGACCTCCCGCGCCGGCGCGGCGAGCACCGCGAGCGCGTCGGCCAGGGCCGGGTCGGGCACGCCGGCGGTGTCGAGCAGGCCCTGCCCGGCGAGGCGGCGCAGGGCCGCGGCGTCGAGGGCGTCGCGCTCGGCGTAGGTGCGGCCGTGGTCGAGCACCGCGAGCAGGAGCGGGTGCCGGCCCAGCTCCAGGTGGCGCCAGAGCGCGAGGTACTGGCCGGTGTCGAGGTGCACCCCGGCCCACCTGCCGGCGGTGATCACTCGCCGAGCACCGGCGGCGTGGTGGCGGGCAGGACGCCCGCGATGGCGTCGGGGTCGTCCTCGCGCAGGTAGTCCGGCCGCCCCCGCCGCTGCTCCGCACCCTCGCCGACGACGCCGCCGGGCGGGATGAGCGGCACCCCGCCGCGTCCGGCCTCGCCCGAGGCCGCCGCCCGGGCCGCCGCCGTCTCGGCGGCGGCAGCGCCGCCCGCCGAGACGGCGGC